>WRII01000002.1 GCA_009782825.1 Peptococcaceae bacterium | reverse complement strand
CAGGAATTAATAGATTTTCGCGGATATGTTGATAAGATAGAAAATGATATGATTTATATAACCTCAACACGTTATGGATATATTGGAGTAAAAAATGCTTCAAAAATAGTCAATTGTCTTACAACTGAAGAAATGCAATTGAATGAAATAAAAGTTGGAGATTATTTGTCTATTTTTGAGTGCTCTAGAAATGAAGATGGTATTCTATCTAAAAGCGATATACAGATTTCTAGAAATATATCAGGGGAAGAAATGAAGAAGGAGATTCTGAAAAATTTTGTGAAAAGTTATTGGCTCATAATGAGTCCCACTATTAAAGAAATTCAATATATGAATTCAAACAAAGAGGCCTTAGTCACATTTGAAGTCGGGTATCCCTTTGCGGATATTTTCCAAGACAACGCATCAGAACACTATGAATTTCAATTTATTATTAATGAGAGAACAACAATATCAAGCAAAAGTAGATTACTAAATAGTATGGATGACTTAGAGCGGGCAAGCGAAGATTTGATTAGCATCATGTTAGATGAAAATACAATAAACGATAAATATCCAGTTGTTATATCGTTTGTCTCTAGTGATAATTAATTTCTAAAACATCTCAAGGCGATATTGTCACACGGATGCACAACACGATCCCTGAATATCTGTTTTGTCCTCTCCTGGTTTGACTATATTCCTACAATCTTTCATAATATAGAGGAAGGGAGGGACAATCCCATGATTGAAATCAATAAAATCTCCAAAAGCTTTCATAAAAAGAGAGTGCTCCAAGACATTTCGCTGCATGTAGACGCCGGCGAAATCATCTGCCTCTTAGGTCCTTCAGGAGCCGGGAAAACCACGCTTATCCGCCTCATTACCGGCGCCTTAAAAGCGGATGCCGGCGACATTACCATCGATGAGATCAAGGTTCCTTCCATGAAACTCTACACCCAAATGGGCTTTATGCCCCAAAACGATGCGCTCTATATAGACCTGACAGGGTTAAACAACCTGTTGTTTTTTGGCGGACTCTATGGCCTGAAAAAAAACGTCCTCAAGGAGAGAACCCATGAACTTCTCGCCCTGCTGGATCTGGAAGATGATCAAAACAAGCTCGTTGCCAACTATTCCGGCGGCATGAAAAAAAGGCTTTCCCTAGCCGTAGCTCTGTTGCACAAGCCCAAAGTCCTTTTACTTGATGAACCCACCGTTGGCATCGATCCCCTGCTGCGCCGGACCATATGGGAACAGTTTTATGAGCAGTCCCGCAGCGGCGTCTCCATAATCGTGACCACCCATGTCATGGACGAAGCTGTCAAATGCCATCGGACAGCTCTCATTTATAACGGTTCCCTGGTTGCCTGCGACACCCCCAAAAACCTGCTTGCCAAAACATCGCAAGGCCATACCGCCACAGGATCTACATCAGGATCCCTGGAAGACCTCTTCTTTATGGCAAAGGAGGCGCAGTTATGAAAAACATCGCCCAAAGAATTATCAAACAGATTGCGGGAGACAAGCGATCCCTGGCAATGATGCTCATTGTCCCCCTTCTTCTGCTAACCCTCATCTACTTACTGCTGGCCAAAAGCACCTATATTCCCACTGTGGCGCTAGAGAATCTTCCCTCCCCCCTTGCTGCGGCCCTGGAAGAACACCCGGACCGCATAGATCTGGTCACCAAAGACGCCTCAGAAGATATCGAAGAGTATCTTAAAGACAGACGGGCCGATGCCGTAATTACCATGAAAGACGGCGCTCTGCATCTTATCATGATGGAACCAGACAGTGTCAAAGCGAGCGTCATCAATGATACCCTTAAAAGCGCCGTCGAAAAACTAAACCCCGAAAGACAAATGAGCCTTGAATTCGTTTACGGTGAAATGGATCAGAGCCTGTTTGACTCCATGGGATTCCTGCTCCTGGGTATTCTCGCGTTCTTTCTGATCTTTCTCTTCGCCGGCATATCCTTTGTGCGTGAGCGAACCTCAGACACCTTGGAACGGCTCATGCTGACCCCCATCAAGACCGTTTCCGTTGTAGGCGGGTATGTGCTCGGATTCAGCGTCTTTGCCCTTCTGCAAAGCATCCTGATGATCCTGTATGCCAAATTTGTTCTGCGCATGCCCTTCGTGGGAGAGTTGTGGCTCGCCGCTTTAATCATGATGATGCTGGCGATGGTCGCCGTGGTTACAGGAGTGCTCATCTCTGCTCTCTCCAAGAATGAATTCCAAGTGGTACAGTTCGTTCCCCTTATCATCATTCCGCAAATCTTCTTTTCCGGCCTCATCCCTGTAGATACGCTGCCCTATCACCTCGATTATTTTTCCAAAATTATGCCGTTGTACTATGGAACACTCGGCCTCAAAGGCGTGTTGGTTTACGGCTATGGGTTTATGGAGGTTTTGCCGCAAATAGGAGTTCTTTTCGGCTTTATAGCCGTTCTCTTTGCCGCCAATATTTTTGCGGTGAAAAAATATAGAGCGATATAAAGAAATATAGAGATATATAAAGATATATAGAGCTTTGTGCGTTATGGCATAGAAAAACCGGGGAAACCGAAAATTGACGCCAATTGGCCAGAAGTATTTACATCTTTGGCGCATTGTGCTAACATTATTATATTCAGAAACATTATTGCAAAGCAGGGGGCATCATGTATATTAAAAGAAAAATAGAGCAGACATTCTTAGACTTATCTGATTCGTTCCCAGCGGTTATGATAGCCGGTGCAAGGCAAGTGGGGAAAACCACACTTTTAAAACAACTCATGGGGGCTGAACGGGAATATGTCTCTTTGGAAATCCCGGGGAACCGCTTGATGGCTGTTGAAGACCCTGAGGCGTTTTTAGAGCAATACCAGCCCCCTGTGATTATTGACGAGTTTCAGCATGCGCCTAATCTACTGCCCCATATCAAGGCGCACATTGACGAACATCAAGTATGCGGTGATTTTTGGCTGGCAGGCTCGCAGAATATCGCTTCCTTGAAAAATGTATTCGAGAACTTGTCAGACAATATGGGCATGATCAATTTGTTCAGCCTGTCCCATTCGGAAATCACCCAAACGCTTTTTGACGACTATGAAACATCTTTTGAACAGCTGGTATCCAAGCAAAATATTGTGACCCCTATGACAAAATCAGAAAGCTTTGTGAAAATCCTTACAGGCGGTATGCCCTATATTTATGACAATGTTCCTCCTTCTTTACAGAATTATTTCGATGCCTATTTCCAAAACCTGCTGATACGGGATATTAAAGATTTGTCGCAAACAGCTGATGAACTGCTCTTTTATAAATTCATGCAGGTGTGCAGCCAAGTTATTGCGGAGCAAGTCAATTATGCGGAAATAGCCAGAAGAGCAGACATTTCTATCAGCAAGGCCAAGGAATGGGTTGATGTTTTAAGCACCTTGGGGATCATCATTTTTTTGCCCCCCTATTCCCATAGCACCCTCAAAAAGCCGCCTAAAATCCCTAAAATGTATTTTATGGACACAGGGCTTCTCTGTTATTTACGTGGCATTATGGATACAGAAACATTAGCACGAGATCTTTACAGTGGCAATTTCTTTGAAAATTATGTCGTAAGTGAGCTTTATAAGAGTTACACGAACGTTGGTGAAAACCCGCCTCTTTATTACTATCAGGATGTCAACACATACAAAGAAATTGACTTAGTCATTGAACGTGATGGCCTTATGTGTCCTGTTGAGATCAATGAGAGTACGGATCCCGATAAAAAATCTATGATTAGGAACTTTAATGCGCTGGATTCTGTGGTCAACACGAATATGCGAATTGGCACAGGGAACATCATTTGCAACGGCCATGACATCTATCCCCTGAGCGAGGACGAAGATTTTTGGGCTGTGCCCCATTGGTTTATTTGATTTCACAAACAACCGCCTTCAAGATGCTGACCGCCTCATCAATCTCCTCGCGATTCACCGTCAGCGGCGGCAAAAACCGCAATGTCGATCCGCCCACACAGTTGATCAGAAGGCCCTGCTCCCGACAGCGAGTGACCAGATCCGGCCCCATGTCGCCCACGGTAAATCCCAACATGAACCCTGATCCCCTGACGTGAGCCCCGTCAAAATACGCGTCAGCTATTTTCTGCAAGGCATTTTTGAGATAGGATGCCCGAACACATACATCTTCCAAAAACCCGGGAGCGGTCAACACATCAAGCACCGCGCATCCTGCAGCTGTCACCAGAGGATTACCGCCAAAAGTCGAGGCATGATCTCCCGGCTGAAAAGCCGAAGCCACGCGATCCGTGGCCAGCATCGCGCCGATGGGCGCGCCATTAGCCAAAGCTTTGGCCAGCGTCATAATATCCGGCGTCACATCT
The DNA here is from genome assembly GCA_009782825.1 of Peptococcaceae bacterium. Lineage (GTDB taxonomy): Bacteria > Bacillota > Desulfitobacteriia > Desulfitobacteriales > Syntrophobotulaceae > WRJI01. The sequence continues at coordinate 113,379 of WRII01000002.1, read as the reverse complement.
CCCAGATGATGGGCAAAGAGATGGCCCGTCCGGCCCAACCCGCACTGAATCTCGTCAAAAATCAACAACGCCCCAAAGGCATCGCACAGCTGCCGGGCCAACTTGATAAAGTCCGCGTTGACCGTATGAACACCACCCTCCCCCTGGATTGGTTCCAGAATAACAGCCGCCGTTTCCGGTCCTACAGCCGACCTAAGCGCCTCGGCCTTGTTGATTTCCACATAAGAGAACCCAGGCAAGAGGGGATCAAAGTTCTTATGATATTTCGTTTGCCCTGTAGCCGACAATGCCGCGTAGGTACGTCCATGGAAAGAATTTTTCAGAGATACAATCTGATATTTTGATTCCCCATAATGTATTTTAGCAAACTTTCGCGCCAGTTTAAAAGCCCCCTCATTGGCTTCAGCCCCGCTGTTGCAAAAGAACACCTTGTCAGCAAAAGAATGATCCACCAGCTTGCGTCCCAGAGCGATTTGCTTCTCATTCCAAAACAAATTAGAAGTATGGACAATGTTCTGAAGCTGCTCCTCCATGGCCTTGACAACCCGGGGATGAGAATGGCCCAAAGACGTGACAGCCGCCCCCGTCACAAAATCAAGGTAGGCGCGGCCCGTACAATCCCAGACCCATGTCCCCCGCCCCTTTGTCACAACGATGGGAGGCTGGCTATAAGTATTCATCAGAACATCCCGCCCGGATTGGATGAGGTTTTGTGAAGAATCAAATATAGTATTTGTGTTTGTATTTGTGCCTGCATTTATATTTGCGATTGTAGTCATTGGTTTCCGTCCTTTCTTTCTTAGATAATGTGGGCTATGCCCACGATCCCAATCTTTATCAACTTGCAGATTAACTTAGTACAAAGAAAAACAAGAAGTACAGTTGAGGGACATCACTTACAGGGAAGAGAAATAACACAGAAATAACTCTGGGCTCAATGTGTAGGTGAGGGGCTGAGTATCAACATAAGCTCGAGTGAACATTCTAAAGATCTGATAATCAGCATTGACATACAAGCCAACATAGGAAGTAAGGGATGCCTCTAAACCCCTATAAGAATCGAAAGGTTAAGATGCAGCTAACAGATAGATTCAAGTTATTCAAGGCAGCCATAATACTGAATAGGGGTTTAGAGGTTCCCAGGTACTATTCAGACGAGCGCGTTGATGCTCAGACACTCACCTACACATTGAGCCCATTGCTGTCCAGTTTGTTATATGGTTACTTGGCAATCCTCCGCAACTAACTCAAGGTTACTTGGTGAGCATACCCGCACTATCGGCTCACCATGGTTCCCACCCCAACATTACTAAACACCTCCAAAATCAAAGCATGAGGCTGACGCCCATCAATAATATGAACATTCCGAACCCCCTCCTCAAGGGCCGACAGCACACATTCAGCCTTAGGAATCATGCCGCCCTGAATAATCCCCTGCGCCATCAGATCCTTGACTTCCTGGGCAGACAGCCGCGAGAACACCGTTTCCGGCTTGTGAATATCGCCCATAATCCCAGGAACATCCGTCATCACAAACAGCTTATAAGCCTTGAGCACACCGGCCAGCATCCCCGCCGCCATATCAGCATTGACATTGTAGGGAACACCGTCCTCACCACCAGCCAAGGGAGAAACCACAGGCACATAGCCTTGATCCAATAAAGACACAATAATTTCCGGAGATATTTTCGTAATCTGGCCCACATAGCCCAAGTCAATATCCTCTTCATACCCATCTTGATGCACATAAGTCATGGGCTTCTTTTCCGCAAGAAAAAGCCGGGCGTCCTGGCCGTTAAGCCCCACAGCTTTCCCCCCCAGGCGGTTCAATTCCGCCACAATCTGGGTATTCAGCTTCCCCACCAACACCATGGCCGCGATCTCCATGGTTTCCTCATCTGTGACCCGCAACCCCTGAACAAAAGTGCTTTTCTTGCCAATACGCTTCAGCATGCGATTGATTTCCGGCCCGCCGCCGTGAACCACCACAGGGCGCATACCCACAGACTGCAGCAGCAAAATATTCTGGATCACCTTTTCCTTGAGTTCATCATCCACCATGGCGTGACCCCCGTATTTGATAACAATCGTATGTCCGGCAAAACGCTGGATATACGGCAGCGCCTCAATCAAAATATTAGCCCGCTCCAGATAACTCACATTCATCGTATCTCTTCATCTCCTCCCATTTATCTATCTCCGCCTCAGGGCCATATCCCCACCGATGCCAATCCCTGAGTCTCCGGCAAGCCGCACATAATATTCATATTCTGTACAGCCTGGCCCGCAGCGCCTTTCATCAGATTATCCAAAACAGAAACAAGAGTCGCCCTGCGGGTTCGCCGGTCTAAAGACACCTGCATATAGGCGCTATTATGGCCACAGGCGTGTTTGGTCATAGGCCATACCCCGCACGGCATCACATGCACAAAGGATTCATCCTCGTAGGCAGTTTGCCAACAGCGGCGCAGGTCTTCTTCTTCAATCCCATCTTTCACCCGCACATAAATCGTTGCCAGCATACCGCGTACCATGGGTACGAGATGAGGTGTGAAAGAGATGTGGATCGGCTTCCCACCAGCCATCTTGGACAATTCCTGTTCAATCTCCGGCCTGTGCCGGTGTCCGTCAACACCATAAGCTTTGAAATTGGCGTCCACTTCAGAAAAATGCAGCTGCGGCGTCACTCCCCGCCCGGCGCCGGATACCCCCGACTTCGCGTCAATAACAATGGAATCATGGTCTATCAGCCCATGACGTAAAAGAGGGGCAAGAGGAAGAAGAGATGCTGTCGGGTAACAGCCGGGAAGGGCCACAAGGGAGCTTGTGAAAATTTCCCTTCGGTAAATCTCGGACACCCCATAAACCGCTTGAGACAAAAGATCCGGATCCGGATGAACACAGTTATACCAGAGTTCATATTCTGCCGGATCCTTTAAACGAAAGTCCGCCCCCAAATCAATAATTTTGATGCCCCGCACTAATAAATTCGCGGCCCTTTCCGCCATAATGCCATGAGGGAGCGCGCAGAATAACACATCAACTTGGGGAACATCGTGCTCATCGGTTAAGGTCATATTCCCAATGGGGCAGCCGCATAATTCCGGATAAATATTAAAATACTTCTGCCCCTGGGCGCTGGATGTTCCAAGAAAATCAATACGCACTTGGGGATGATGGCTGAGAATGCGGACAAGTTCCCGTCCCGTGTATCCAGTTGCCCCTAAAATCCCCACCCTGAATACTGAATTTTTATTCATCTCCTTTTCCATGAGATCACCACCATTCTTAGGAATTATCCTATCCATCTTATTTATTAATGAATTATTATTCATCACTGTACATTATACGACGGCTGCCCCTCATATTGCAAGTCCTCGGCGATAATAAATCCTCAGCGATAATAAATCCTCAGCTATAATAAAAAAAGTGCAAGGCGAATAATTTTGCCTGTCTTCTCGCAAAATTATTCGCCTTGCAACAGCCCTTAAGAAGGTATTGTCAAGAGCTCAAGCAATTCTTCATAAGACATCCCAACGGAAAGAGCGAATTTCCCAACCATGAATTTTCGAGCTTTACCGTGATCAATGGAAAAATTGTGGAATTCCTGAGCGTTATCAATGATCCCTTCTTGAGCTAACAGATCCGAAATCTGTTTCGCCGACATACCGGATTTAATTTCGATAACTTTCCCCTCCTGCAGCGAGGGTGTTATCCCCGTATTCACATCCGATGCCGGATCCGGAACAGAGTCCGGCAAAGACTCTGCTTGAAACTCCGGGCGCGGATTTGTTTCCATAGAGGCTTGGACTTGAGCAAGATCAAGATCCGTGCCCTCAAGAGCTTGTGTGTTTGGCCAGATCATTCCCCAGAGAGTCATGATCAGGACAGCCAAACAGAGTCCGCTTCCTAAGCCTGAAAGAAATGGCGCGAGTTTTTTTTTCATATTCATGCTCTCTTATACTTATTGTACAACATCGTTATCGTATCTTGGTTTTGAGTTAGACTGCAGTCTTCCTCTTGATCTTGACTTGGATCGAGATCGAGATCGGGATCGGGATCGGGATCTTCGCTTTGATCTTGCCTCCAATATGAGTCTTGACATTGGCTGCCGTCCTGTTTTTCAGCTCTGCTACTCAGAACACCGAACCGAGGTTCCAAGACTCCCCTGATCGTATCCTCAGATGAAGAGGCAACATGGCTGCAACTCCCATTACTCTCGGGCAGCGCCTCCCGGACAAGGAGAATTTCCCGTTGTACGAGATCATTTTTCGCATCGTTGCGCCGGACTTCGTCCCGCAGAGCGTTAATTTCTTTGCGCAAGACCTGAATGCCGCTTTGAGATTGGGTGTGATCCTCATCCCTGTTAAAATAAAACCCTATGAACAGGAGAATGGCGCCACCACCCAAAAGAAAGATAGCCGGTACTAAATCCACTTTCATCCCTCCCGTTAGAAATAGACTGTGGGTTGAAGGATATCAACTTTAATAATAATTCTATTTTTTTTATAATGTTCCTTCTGATTTTCGGCTGAGATTACAAATAATATGAACTAGGACTTTTGGCCAATATATATAGCATATTCTCTTATTTTTCGAAATAATCCGCAACGCCCAAGGCGATAGCCATGGCGATTTGATTCTGATAGTCGGAATCAACGAGTTTCTTCTCTTCCTCGGGGTTGCTGAGAAATCCTATTTCGACAGTTAAGGCAACGCCTTGTGTATTTCTGAGCATATAAAAGTTGTCAGGTCTGACAACGCGTTTGCGGCCTGTAACCTGGTTCAGGCGGTCTTGTATGGCTTCGGCGGCTTCCGGACCCAGGGGGGATCCTTTATAGTAAAAAACCTGTGCTCCACGCGTGTTTTTATTGGGGTAACTGTTGCAGTGAATACTCAAAATAATGTCGGCATTGGCGTCATCGACCACTTTTGTTCGGTGAGCCAAGTCTTCACGCTTGCGTGAGGAGGCGCCTGACGACGATCCAAAATCACGGTCTTCCTCGCGGATCATGATCACGTTTACCCCCGCCTGGATCAGCAGATCCTTGACTTTCAAGGCAACAGGCAGATTAACATCTTTTTCCTTGACTTTTGTGACGCCAATGGCTCCCGGATCTATGCCGCCGTGGCCAGGGTCGATCACCACCGTTTTGCCGGAAAAACTTCCGTTCCAGATGGGCATAGAGTTTTTGGCGGCTGACAATTGGGGATCTTCCTGCCGCGACAAGAGGGCGGCCGCCCCTATCAACAGCAAGCTTAAGCCCAGGAGGCCGATAAAGAGCTTTTTTGATGGTAACGCCAACTTTGCCCTCGGTTTTGTTTTTGGTGAAATAGAATGGCGCGCTCGATTGAATATAAGGCGTTTTTTCTGCATCCTATCCTTCCTCCTGTTCTTTCTGCTGTTCTTTCTCCTGTGACAGCTCATCTTCTCAGATTGCGTACCCTCTCATATGTATGCCTGTGGGCAATAGAGCATTCACAATCCTTATAGCTGCACTAGCATCACATGAGAAAAGCCCAAAGCTTTTAATTGAGGGACAAGTGTGGCAGTCTGAGCAACAAGTGTTTCCAGTTCGCAAGGATCTGTCTCAATTCGCACCCTATTTCCCTGTACGCGTGCCCGTACTTGGGTGATTCCACAGGCCACAACCACCTTCTCTGCTTGACCGACGCGCCACAAAATCTCTTCGGTAACTTCCGTGTCATAAGGTAAGCGCGTCAGCAAGCAGCTGTTAGAAGGTTTGTTCCAAAATGCCAATCCCCTGGCCTGAGCCAGATTCCGAATGTCCTCTTTTGTCATAGCGCTTTCCCGCAGGGGGCTGCGTACCCCTAGTTCTCTCAAGGCGCGGAATCCGGGTCTTTGTGCGGGACAGTCGTCTTTTTGCGTGCCATCCATAAGCCAGGCCATACCTATATCCTGGCGTAATTCTTGTAATTGCGCGAACACATAGCTTTTACATAAGTAACACCGGTCCGGGCTGTTCTGCCAAAGAGCCTCAGGTCCGTCTCCCCAGCGCAGAATGGGCGTGTAGTGTTTCAGATCTCTTTTACAGACCTGTTCCTCTGCCTCCCGGAATTCGTCGTCAAACATATAGGGCGCACGCACTGTCGCCACCGCTAACCGCTCTCCCAACACCTCATGGGCCACATCTAAAAGCAGCATGCTGTCCGTACCTCCGGAACAGGCCAACAGGGCACTGCCCATATCCGTGAGTATGGTTTTGAGGTGGGCAAGTTTGGCTGAGATATCAACTCCAAACAAAGATTTGACTTTTGGCTGTTTCAATAGGTCCTCATTATCCTTTGCATCAAATCGCTTATTAATATAGGTACCCCAATTAAGGGGCTGTAACTAAATAGATTTTCTCATAGATATGAACAACTTGCCGCAAATCAGGTCGTTTGTGTAAAGAACAATCCGCCGTTAAAATCTTTGTTGATATGCAGATAGCCAACAGCATCCGACAATCCGAATATGTCTCTATAGGGTTCTGGATAATCACCAGAATATAATTGAAGCACGAATGTTTTATCCTCAAAGGAAATATCTCTAATCTGAAGAAAGTTGGGGGCTCCCCCAAATCCAGAGCCACAAAAAAACTTAGTATCTGTAACCTCTCCATTTTGCTTAATGAGCATTGGCTTAATAAGGCAACCCTTTTGGATAAGATCTCCTTTTTCGTGAACAAGCACTTTGGTTGTGTGATTTTTATATATATAATCCAACTCATCTTGATCACCATGGTATGTTATTTCATCAAGGAAATAGTCCTTTGCAGAGTAATAAGAAAATACAGAAACATATTTTCCTTTGGCGATATGACCCAGCACCGGGATAAGCATTTCTCCACAAATTGAAGCGATTAATGTGAGGTCTTCGCCATTAGCGGTTTTAGGCCAATCAACAATACCACCAATAAAAGCACCTCCACCAATTCTGCTTTCACAACTATTGTCACATTCAGTGGTTAGACGGACTTTTTTCATAGTCATTCTTTACTAATCCCTTCGTTTTAATATTTTTTATATTACATACCATTGGTTCTCCATTAAGCCTATTCAGACATATATTCCTTCCCCGCTTGGCTCCAAAATGCCTGTAAAAGGACAACCTTAAACAACCCGAAATGAATACAAAACTCAAATCAGTCTCTTTAAAAACGTATTCAATTACAGCAATAATACCATATTTGCATAGCATAAGCAAATCTTGAATGCAATAATGCAATAATAATGTCCATGTCAACGTTATTTATTGGCTTTTTATTGACGCATTATGTAATGAGTCTTCTCGCTCCTTCTCTCTTAAAAACTATGCAAGAAGACCCATTATAGTACCTTACAGACGCGAAGCGTCAATAAAAAACAAGAAAATCCAATACTGACCACTAACCACTGATCACTGACCACTTGCGGGCAAAGCCCGCATTAGTATTGCTTACTATCGCTTACTATTTTTTGAAGGAATTTTGTTTGGATTACCCTAAAATCCGGGCCAAATCAGTCTCCGGCGTACCGGCCACATGGATGTTAAACTTCTCCACAAGAACATTGACAACAGCGTCAGAAAAGAACGCCGGAACAGTGGGACCAAGATAGATATTCTGAATCCCCAAGGCAAGCAGCGACAGCAAAATGCAGACAGCTTTCTGTTCGTACCAGGAGAGCACCAAAGTCAGCGGCAGGTCGTTAACGCCGCACTCAAAAGCTTCGGCCAAGGCCACCGCCACCTGAACAGCGCCAAAGGCGTCGTTGCACTGGCCCATGTCAAGAATACGCGGGAACGGGCCGATGCTGCCGGCATCTATGTCGTTAAAGCGGAATTTACCGCACGCCAAAGTCAGAATCACCGTATCCTGAGGAGCCTGTTTCACAAACTCCGTATAATAGTTGCGGCCGGGTTTGGCGCCGTCGCAGCCGCCCACGAGGAGGAAATGTTTGATGGCGCCGGCTTTGACCGCCTCAATAATAGTTCCGGCGTTGTCAAGGACAGTCTGACGTCCGAACCCTGTGGTGATGCTGGTTCCGCCATTAATGCCGCTGCGCTGTTGATCTTCGGCATAGCCGCCCAGATGCAGGGCTTGGGTGATCAGCGCGTTGAAATCCTTATTTCCATTTGCGTCCGCCTCAATGTGTTTCATACCGGGGAATCCAACTACCGACGTGGTATACACGCGGTCGGCATAGCTGGATCTGGGAGTCATCAGGCAGTTTGTGGTGAACAGAATAGGTGCGGGAATACCGTCGAATTCCTTCTGCTGGTTCTGCCAGGCCGTACCAAAATTGCCTTTGAGGTGCGCATATTTTTTGAACTCAGGATAGGCATGGGCCGGCAGCATCTCACAATGGGTGTAAATGTTGACGCCTTTCCCTTCCGTCTGCTCTAACAGCATCTGCAAATCGTGCAGGTCGTGGCCGGTAATAATGATGAACGGGCCTTTTTCAATTTTCATCGACACTTGGGCAGGCACAGGATTGCCGTAAGTTGTGGTATTGGCTTCATCCAACAAGCCTAAACACTGCAGGTTCGCAGTGCCCAGCCCCATCAGGAGGCCCAGCCATTCATCAATGGAATGATCCTTGGCCAGCGCCGCCATACCCGTGATGAACCAAGCATCCACCTCAGGGTTGCGCTTGCCCAGCACCCGGGCATGATGGGCATAGGCGGCCATACCGCGCAGGCCCAGGAGCAAAGTGGAGCGCAGGGAAACACTGTTTTCATCGCCGTGGAAAAGCTCTTGTGGAGATATGATTCCCACTTCTTCGGAGAACTTCACACGCTCATTCCGGACTTTTTGAGTGAACGCAGCAATGGCCTCATTGTCAAAATTAACATTGGTTACGGTGATGAAGAGGCCGTCGACAATAAGGTCGACCACAGAGGTATCCCTTTTGCCCGTGGCCCCTTGGGCCAATCCAATCAGTTCACAAGTCAAAATATCCTGTGCGTAAGCGGTATCAGGCTTTTTGCCGCAGACACCGGATATTGTACACCCTGTTCCCTTTGAGGTCTGCTCGCATTGAAAACAAAACATAGACTCCATTGTGAAGTGCCTCCTTAATAGTGAGGTTTATACTTAATCCAACAGGTGCTGTCTGATCAAGATGTGAACCTCTTTGTATGAACTCTACTCAAGGGTACTATACGGCAAAAAAATATTCCGTGGTTATAACCACGGAAATAAAAAAAATTCAGGACATCTTACCTCCCGTGTGAGCACATATCCATAAATGCTTGAAGAGTCGTGCTTCTATAGACTCCATATCTCGGAAGTGTGTAATAGTTGGTCTCCGAATTAATGCCGGCGATTGTCCCTCCTGTAATAAGGGCGTCATCATAGTAGAGCTTTGTGATGTCAATAACCTGAGAGCTATAAGCTCCAATGGGGTAAGCAAAACTCGTCACCGGTGTTCCCAGAACGGCTTCCAGAGCTTCTTGAGATCCCTTAATCTCCGCTTCCATGTCGGTTTGATTGAGATTCGGCAATTCCGGATGGGTTATGCTGTGAGAGCCGATTTGCACTAGGCCTGAATCATGGATTTCACGCAGCTGTTCGGTCGAAACATAAGGGGTTCCATCCATGCAAGACGTGATAACATATAGAGTCGCCTTAATAGTATATTTTTTAAGTATAGGAAAAATATGCGTATAGAATCCAATATAGGCATCGTCAAAAGTAAGAACAACTTTTTTGTGAAAACCGGTTTGGCAGCGGATTTCATTCACAAACAGGGTTTGGTATCCATGATCGCTCAAATACTTCATTTGAGCCTCAAATTCGTTGACTTTTACAAATAAGTTCTCAATGCCCCAAGTGGTATCTGCAACTTCGTGATACATAAAAATCGGCACTTGCGCATCGGGGCTGCGTGCCGCAACTGTCACGGTTCTCACGGCAGAGGCAGCATCTCCGTTGGTGTTAGCGACATGATATCTGATTTCATATATTCCTGCGCGGGTGATATCCACATGTCCTTCTATAATGACTTTATCGAGTAAGTCGATATCATTGATATCATATCCGGGCTCAACATAGGGGTTTCCTTGTACAAGGGTTATTTCAGCATCGCCTTTTAAGGTAATCACAGGAAGGAGCGAGGCAAGAGTTATAGAATCCTCATCGTTTGAACCGGAAGTTTTATCATCCGCATTGGAACCCCCCAGAAACAGAAACACGAATGTCAATACGAATACAAGTACTACCATGACTATGGATCCCAATAACAGAATATATTTGGTATATTTCTTCATTTTAAACTCCATCTCGCCAAATTTGCGCGATTTACCTGGGGGCTATAACAAAGGGGCTATAACAAAAGCGGATTTCCAAGGGTAGACAGAGAGTCCTCTATTCATTTCAACGTAAAAACATTCTTCTTATACTCAATCAGCCCATCTTTCTGCATACGCGCCAACTCATGAGAAAGGGCGCTGCGCTCAACACACAAGTAATTGGCCAATTCCTCCCGGTTAAAGGGTATCGTTATCATGCGGCCCTGTTTTGGGATAAAGGATTCGAGATAGTATATCACTTTAGCCCGGATAGCTTTTAAGCTGACAATCTCCATCTTCTTTTGTAGATGAAGATTGTTTTTCGCGATAAGCCTCAACATATTTTCAATCAGCCGTGTATGAAAAGAACAAGAACGCGAACAGGTTTGCAGCAAACGCGAAAACCGCATCAGCAAAACAACGGCGTTGGAATCTGCCATCACCGTAATCGGGCTTTCCTCAATACCGGCGCAGCATAACGCTTCAGCAAAAATTCCGCCTGGAGTCACAGCGTCCAACAGTGTCCGGTTCCCATCATAGTCCTCCTGAGCAATATGAAGCTGCCCAGCCAGAACAATGCCGACATGCTCAGGTTTTTCGCCGGTATAAAGGAGGATATCGCCTTTTTGAGGTGAGATTGTTGTCGCGTCCACACAGGTCAACATGGCTTCAAGCTCGTCAGATCCAATACCTGAAAACAGAGTAACCTCCTGCAAGATCCTAAAATATTCCTTCATGATCTTTAGTATAGTATACTTTAGGTAAATTCGCAAAGGAGGGTATCATTTTGATAAGAAAAATTATTAAAATTGATCAGGAAAAATGTAACGGCTGCGGTCTCTGTGTAACGGCCTGCCACGAAGGCGCTATTGGAATCATGGACAATAAAGCGGTTCTGCTTCGGGACGATTATTGTGACGGGCTTGGCAACTGCCTGCCTGTTTGCCCTGCAGGGGCCATTTCTTTTGAAGAGCGTGAAGCCTTAGCTTTTGATGAAGCCGCTGTGTTTGGCAATAGGGATGCAAAACAGCTTGCCCAATGGCCGCTACAGATCCAGCTTGTCCCCATAAACGCTTCCTATTTTGCGGACGCCAATTTGCTAATTGCCGCAGATTGTGCGGCATATGCCTATGGGAATTTTCATCGCGAATTCATGAAAGGAAAAATCACCGTGATTGGCTGTCCCAAATTGGATGCTCTTGATTACAGCGAGAAGCTCGCCGCTATTCTTAAGTCAAACACGATTCAATCTGTAACAGTAGTACGCATGGAGGTTCCCTGTTGCGGCGGGATTGAAGCTGCCGCCAAAACCGCGGTTATGAACAGCGAAAAGATGATCCCGTGTCAGGGTGTTACGATTTCAACCGACGGGCGTCTGTTATGAAGAAAAATCCTTTTGTCACAGCAATCACAAGAAGACTCACCACAACCACCAGAACCAACTGGGATAGATAGTACCAAATCCAACCCACCTCCAACAGAAAGTTCAATGGATTGCCCTCGCCATGGTTCAGCATCATCAAATCGGTATCATAAATGGCATTCATTCCAATGGCCAACCAACTGAACACCAAGCTCAAGCCAGTCACGTTTCCTATATGCCGCCAGCGAGGCGAATACTCTTTCGACAACACCAGGTACAAACTAAAATAGATCATAAACCCGTGATAGACAAAGCTCAATGTAGGATAAAAATTATCCGGCGAGAGCCATCCCGTTCCCGGATCCCCCAAAATATTGGTGGGCATCAGCAGAGCAATCACCCCGGCCATCAGTCCGGCCACATAGGCGAAAGGCAAGACAGCTTGTTTCACCTTGCCCCTGGCAAAAGCCGCCACAGGATAAGCGTACAGCATCAGGCTGCAAAACTGAAGGGGAAAGTACGAAATATCTATATTTTCTCCCAAAGCTATGAACTTCGCTATTTCAAGGGAGACAAAAACCACCGCAGCCACACGCAGCACAGTTCCTGTTCCGATGCGCCGGCCCAGCAAAAGACTCCCCATGAGCATAAGGGTAACCAGAAGCGCTACCCAGATCAATCCGATCAGGTGTTTTTGAGAAAATATAGTTTCCATTGAGGCAAGCTCCCTTTGCGGTTTATTTTTCTTAAAAAACAGCTGCGCAAGTCGCAAAAATCTAGCGAATGTTAAGGTACCCAGGTGTCATTTATGATGGCAACCAACATCCATTGACCATCTACATTCTCAAATACCAATCTTAAGATTGCCCAATCCAACCCCACACCTTCTGTTGCAGGGAAGTAATATTCAACAAAATGTGCTGCCGGAAAAACTGTTTCAATATTAGAGAGAGCGCCTCCATGTGTAGTGAGTTTATCAATACTGATTTGCGGTGCTTGGATATAGTCTCGGTTATAGACACAGTCTTCAAAATAGTTGCTGATACTTTCATTGAAGGGCAAACCGGAAGGGGTGGCGGTGCTCCATATGAATTTATCTGTTGGTTTAAGGGTTCTTAGCTTATCGGCGGTGAATTTGATTGCGTTTTCTTCAATGTGAGCGTATGGCGAAAATGTCACACCCTTATCCTTGTGAACACATTGAGCCAATTCTCCAAGTTCCTTGTTTTTTAAGAACGGCAGAATCATGTTGGCTTGATCAAGAAGCTCTTGTTGTTCACTGTTAAGAGTCTTTGGCGTATTAGACGTAATAATCGAATCATTTAAAGTTTCATCTACGTAATTATCATTCGCACCATCCTCCGAAGGCGTTTGACAGCCAGGAAACAGGAAGACTGTTAGCAGCACAGTTATAATCAAAAGCATTATCTTGCTTCCGATTTTAGACATAATCTTAATCTCTCCTTTTTTGCATAGGGGGTCTCTCAATAATAAGAATATCATAATAGGGAAAAAAGAAATTCTTTATATCCAGGATTTATACATTTATGTTTTGCGTTAGCTAAGGGGCTGGCGAGGAATAAAGTCCTCGCAAAAAATTCCTCAATCCCAAAGAAGACCGCATATCTGCGGTCTTCTTTCAATTTTTCTTCAACAGGATTAGATCCCTCTGCCTCAACATGAGTAACATCCCAAGAATCATCGGAATAATCATCGTCATTAACGTTTTGAGAATTGCGGCGCTTTGCGGGCTTTCTTAAGACCATATTTGCGGCGTTCTTTCATGCGCGGATCCCGTGTCAGGAACTTCGCCCGTTTCAGGGTGGGGCGCAGTCCGGCATCGAGCTTCAGCAGAGCACGGGCAATCCCCATCCGGAGCGCGCCGGCCTGTCCGGTGGTACCGCCCCCATGGACTCGGGCAACCACATCGTATTTGCCCAAGGTTTCGGTGATGGCAAAGGGCTGCTGGACAATCATCACCAAGGTCTTTTTTCCAAAATAGTCATCGAGTTCACGTTGGTTCACAATGAATTTGCCGGAACCGGGTACGAGCCTGACCCGGGCAACGGCGTTTTTCCTTCTTCCTGTTCCTAAATATTGGGTTACGGCCATTTTTTCCTCCTTACAGTTGATATTTTAAAAGGTCCACACTTCAGGTTTCTGGGCTTGATGGGGATGCTCAGAACCCCGATAAACTTTCAACTTTCCGTACATTTTTTTGCCTAATCGGTTGTGCGGCAGCATGCCTTTGACAGCACGTTCCATGGCGCGCTCGGGCATTTTATCCATCACAATCCGGTAGGGACGCTCCTTTAAGCCACCGGGATAGCCGCTGTGCCAGCGCATTTTTTTCTGGTCAAGTTTCTTGCCGGTCAGAATCACTTTCTCCGCGTTGACAATAATGACAAAATCCCCTGTATCCACATTGGGCGTATAAATGGGCTTATGTTTGCCCCGAAGCAGGCGGGCCGCTTCGGTGGCCACGTGCCCCAAGGCCATATTCGATGCGTCAATAACATACCATTTCTGATCCACTTGACCGGCTTTGGCAAACTGGGTGGTCATAACATTCCTCCAAAAATTCTTGTTTCCGATTTGTAACGTTTCTGTGTAAGGGTGTAACGTTTTTGTAAGGGTGTAACGTTTCTTATGTCTTCCTGCTCCGACGCACAGCTCCTTCACGGGGCGCCACAAGCTGATTTTCCCAGTCTGAAGCCGGCAAATCGGCAAAAACCATACTGGGGCAGCGGGCACGATACTCAACGTGTTTGAGGACTAAACCATGAGGCGGCAAGGTATCTCCGGCACGGGTTCGATCCTGGGAGGCCAGGATTTCCTGAAGAGCTTCAGCTTCGGTTCCCGAACAAATTTGAGTGTGCTGAATCTTGCTTAGGCATGGGCCCAGGCACGGACTCAGGCATGGACTTGCCTGATACTGCTCAAATTCTACCCTCTGAGCTGTCTGTGTTTTCCGTGAGGCTTTCCGTGAGACTTTCCCAAAAGCCAAGAGAGTTCCGGCCATAATTCTCACCATGTTATAAAGAAATCCATCTCCAACGAAACTCATCTTGAGCAGCCCGTGTTCTTCCGTTATACAGCAATGACTGAGGGTGCGTTCAAAATTCCGTACCCCATGAGGGGTTACACTCCCTGCTGCGGCTGCGGCTGCGGCAAAGGCACGAAAATTGTGCCGTCCCACCAGGGCTTGAGCCGTCCTCCTCATCGCTTCCTTGTCCAGCGCCACCGGTTCATGATGCGCGTAGCGGCGGGCAAAAACATCAGGGACGGATCGGTTATCTATCCAATAGTCGTAGCGTTTCCAACAGGCGCTGAAGCGGGCGTTGAAATCTTCCCCGGTTTCCCATGCTTCCAAGACTCTGATGTCTCTGGGCAGCAGGCTGTTCATAGCCTTGCCAATCTTATCTGTGGGAATACGGCTTTCCGACGGGAAACTGACAACTTGCCCGGCGGCATGGACACCGGCATCGGTTCTGCCGGCCGGCGTTACTCGGATAGTTTCGCCGAAAAGGGTGAACCAGGTGGCTTCGAGGGTTCCTTGAATCGTGGGACCGTGGGCTGCGCATTGGATCTGGAAGCCATGATATGCTGCGCCGTCATAAGCAAGGGTAAGAGCGAGGTAACGCATGGAGATTGCCTTCACACAAGCTCGATGACAACCATCTGCGCCCCGTCACCGCGCCGATAGCCGGTTTTCACAATTCTTGTGTATCCGCCCTGTCGGTCGGCATATTTGGGAGCGATCTCTTCGAACAGGACTTTGACAACGCTCTGGAGCCGGCGATTTTTTGCTTCTTTGCGCCAACCGTCTTTCACGGCCAGACGCCGGCCATTTTCATCGGCCTTGCGCCGGCCGTCTTTGTCCGTCTCACACTTGCTGTTGGCTTCCGCCTCGCGCAGAGTCATTTTTCGCGGAGCCGTCTCCACAAAAAGATAGGACATAACCTGACGCCGGGCTGATAAATCGTTGCGCTTGCCCAAAGTAATCATTTTTTCGGTGAGCGCATTGATTTCCTTCGCCCGAGCTTCAGTGGTTTCAATTTTGCGATGCTCCAGCAAGGAGGTCACGCTGTTGCGCAGCATGGCGCGGCGGTGACCCATATTGCGCCCAAGTTTGCGATAGGGCATTTTTTGATTCCTCCTTTACTTGATTATTTTTTACTCGTCTGTGATCCGGAAGCCCAAGCTCATGTCGTGAAGTTTATTTTCCACTTCTTCTAAAGATTTGCGCCCGAGATTACGGACTTTAATCATGTCTTCTTCGGTTTTCTGAGTGAGTTCCTCCACAGTATTGATCCCGGCCCTCTTTAAACAGTTGAAAGATCTGACGGAGAGATCCATTTCTTCAATGGTCATCTCCATGATACGGCCTTTCTTCTCTTCTTCTTTTTCCACCATAGTCTCCACATGATTCATGGTATCGGTCAGGCTGATAAAGAGATTCAGGTGATCGCTGAGGATTTTTGCCGCCAAGCTGGTGGCGTCCTCGGGAGAGATATTCCCGTTGGACCACACTTCCAGCGTCAGCTTGTCGAAGTCGGTCATAACACCTACCCGGGTGTCTTCAACGGCATAGTTGACTTTGTGAATGGGGGCAAAGATGGAGTCTATGGGGATAACCCCAATGGGATGATCCGGTTTCTTGTTTTTTTCGGCCAGCACGTATCCGACGGATTTTTCCGCGACCATCTCAATAAACAGGCGGCCGTCAGAATCCAGGGTCGCAATCTTGAGATCGGGATTCAGCACTTCAATATCTGATCCTGTAATGATATCTGCTGCGGTTACAACGCCTTTGCCTTGACACTCCAAACGCAGGGTTTGGGGTTCGTCTGTGTACCCTTTGAGGGCCAGAGACTTGATGTTGAGAATGATTTCCGTCACATCTTCACGCACTCCGGGTATGGTAGAAAACTCGTGAAGCACGCCTTCGATTTTGATGGACGTAACTGCTGTTCCGGGCAGAGAGGAGAGCAGGATCCGGCGCAGCGAATTTCCAAGCGTGATTCCGTATCCCCGCTCTAAAGGTTCCACCACAAATTTAGCGTAACGGTTATCCCGGGAACGATCGATACATTCAATTTTTGGTTTTTCAATTTCCAACATGGAACTCGCACCTACTTTCCTGTGTTTGAAATGTTAACGCGAGTATCTTTCAACAATAAGCTGTTCTGTAATCGGAACCTGAATATCTTCCCGATCTGGCAGCTTGAGGATAGTTCCTGACACTGCGTTCTGGTCAACACTGATCCACGAGGGAACCACGTGTGTCCCTAAATTATCAGCCATTTCCTTGAGTCGGTTGACGTTCCGGCTCTTTTCTTTAATCGAAATCACGTCTCCGGGTTTGACCAGATAGGACGGAATGTCCACACGGTGTCCGTTGACAGTGTAATGGCCATGTGTCACAAACTGCCGGGATTCGGCACGGGAACCGGCCAAACCCACACGATAAATCACATTGTCCAGCCGCCGCTCCAGGATACGCAGAAGGTTTTCCCCTGTCATCCCTTTCTCGCGGCTGGCCATGGCAAAATAGCGGCGGAATTGTTTTTCCAAGACGCCGTACATGCGGCGGGCTTTCTGTTTTTCGCGCAGCTGGATCGCGTATTCAGTAGGTTTCTTGCCGCGGCCTTGGCCTTGTTGACCAGGCGGATGAGGTCTGTGTTCGAATGAACACTTGGTTGTGTGACAACGATCTGCCTTCAGAAACAGCTTGAGCCCTTCCCTGCGGCAGATACGGCAAACGGATTCGGTGTATCTCGCCATTGTTACCTCCCTTAATAATATTAGACTCTTCTGCGTTTAGGCGGGCGGCACCCATTATGGGGAACCGGTGTTACATCTCTGATCAGGCTGACTTCCAGCCCTGCCGCCTGTAGGGCGCGAATGGCGGCTTCCCGGCCGGAACCCGGACCTTTGACAAAACATTCCACATCTCGCATGCCATGTTCCATGGCAGCTTTGGCCGCTGTTTCCGCAGCCATCTGAGCGGCATAGGGTGTGCTTTTGCGTGATCCTCTGAACCCCAAGGCTCCGGCACTCGACCAGGATATGGCGTTGCCGCCGGTATCGGCAATCGTCACAATGGTATTGTTGAAGGTGGATTTGATGTGGGCAACGCCCTTCTCAATATTCTTACGGTCCCTGCGTTTGGTTCTCGCAACTTTTCGAGGCAAGTTCTATCCCTCCTTTGATTTGTTCTTATGTGGTGATGTGTTCTTAATTATTTTTTCTTCTTTCCGCCAATAGCCCGGGCCGGACCTTTACGGGTGCGGGCATTGGTTTTGGTGCGCTGTCCCCGTACAGGCAATCCCTTGCGGTGGCGAATTCCCCGGTAACAGCCGATTTCGATCAGTCGCTTAATATTGAGGGCTACCTCACGGCGCAGGTCGCCTTCGACCTTGTATTCTTTATCAATGACTTCTCTGAGCCGAGCGACTTCGCTTTCCGACAGGTCTTTGGTCCGGGTATCAGGATTGATCTGGGTCTTGGCTAAAATCCGTCTTGAATGGTTGATCCCAATGCCGTAAATATACGTCAGCGCAACCTCACATCTTTTGTCTCGAGGTAAATCTACCCCAGCGATACGTGCCATCTAATTCTTACACCCCCATAATCGTTTTTTGTGGTTCATGGTCCGTTCTGTTTTGTTCGCTTTTCCGGGTTCGTTGATGAGTGATTCGTTTTTTTGTGTTCCCAATTTCGAATTATCCTTGTCGCTGCTTATGCCTAGGATTTTCGCAAATGACCATGACGCGGCCTTTTCGTTTAATGATTTTGCATTTCTCGCAAATTTTCTTGACGGATGAACGCACTTTCATCGAAAATCCTCCTTTTCTTTGGTCTGAAGTTGAAGCCTATCAACTTCGCTGAGAGTTGAAAGTTCACTTGAATCGGTAAACAATGCGGCCGCGGGTTAAATCATAAGGAGAGAGTTCTACAGTGACCCTGTCTCCCGGCAAAATCCTAATGAAATGCATGCGAATCTTTCCTGAAACGTGGGCGAGTATCTTGTGGCCATTGTTCAATTCCACTCGGAACATGGCATTGGGCAGCGGCTCAAGCACTTTTCCTTCAACTTCGATAACATCTTCCTTCGACATTCAATAACCTCCTTTCGGCAAAAGTTCCGGCAGTAAAGTGAGAATTTCATATCCCGTCTCTGTCACAGCTATTGTGTGTTCAAAATGTGCTGAAGGCATACGGTCTCTGGTCGTCACCGTCCACCCATCTTCTTCAGTATCCACATGATGGGTTCCCAGGTTCACCATGGGCTCGATGGCCAGAACCATTCCTTTGGTCAGCCGGGGCCCTCTGCCGGGTCTGCCGAAATTGCGAATCTCGGGAGATTCATGAAGTTGCCGTCCAATACCATGGCCCGTATAATCGCGTACGACAGACATTCCCTTTTCTTCCACATACCTCTGAATTGCCGCTGATATATCTGAAAGGCGGTTTCCCACCGTGGCCTTCGCGATCCCCTTTTGCAGAGACTGTTCGCCCACATCCAGGAGATTCCTCTTTTCCTCGCTGATGTGCCCAACAGCAAAGGTCCAGGCCGCGTCTCCATAGAATCCATTCAGCTGCACACCACAGTCGATACTGATGATATCTCCCTCATTCAGAACTCTTGCGCCCGGGATGCCATGAACCACGTGTTCATTGACTGATGTGCACAGTGTCGCGGGAAACCCGCGGTATCCTTTAAAAGCAGGCTGTGCACCTTTTTGGTAAATGTATCTTTCGGCCAGGCGATTGAGGTCAGCGGTGGTGGCGCCGGGCTTGATCCTTTCCTCAAGACGGGCAAGGATCTCGGCCACAAGCTGTCCGGCGGCGCGCATGAGAGATATTTCAGCGGCACTCTTCATTTCTAACATCATGATATCCTCAAAAATCCTAATATCCTTGAAAACGTATTGATCATTGGGGCGTCACAGCAGCCAGAATATCCGCAAAAACCTTATCGATCTCTTGATCTCCCTGGATGTTGTGCAGAATCTCCTGTCCGGCATAATACTCGATGAGAGGGGCTGTCTGGCTTTCGTAAACATTCAGGCGATTCTCACAGGTGGCTTCGTTGTCGTCATCGCGCTGGTAAAGAGGTCCGCCGCATTTTCCACATTCCCCTTCCTTGGGCGGAGGGTTGAACACAATGTGGTAGGCGGCGCCGCAGTGGCGGCAAATCCTTCGGCCTGTCAGCCGGGCCATCAGCTTAATTCTGTCAACGTTAATGTTGATCGCCCCATCTAAGGGCTTGCCGAGGTTTGCCAACATCTCTGTCAACGTCTCTGCCTGGATCAGGGTCCGCGGAAACCCGTCCAACAAAAATCCCCGGTCACAGTCGTTCTTCTCCAAACGTTCTTTGACAATCCCAATGGTCACATCATCGGGCACCAGCTCTCCTTCATCGAGAAAAGCTTTGGCTTTGAGACCTAGGGGCGTCTGATTCTTGATCGCCCCGCGAAACATGTCTCCGGTGGAGATATGGACGATATCAAAATGATCGGCCAGCCCCTGAGCCTGAGTCCCTTTCCCCGCCCCCGGCGGGCCTAACAGTATCAAACGCATAGCTCCTTCTCCTTCTTCGCTGATCCTCTTATAAGGGTCTTCTCTTATCACTTCAGGAATCCCCCATAGCTGCGCTGCAAGAGCTGAGATTCCATCTGCTTCATGGTGTCCAGGGCCACACTGACAGCAATCAACAAGGATGTTCCGCCGAGCCCGAGTTTAGTTATCCCGGTGACCGCCTGAATTATCATGGGCATAAGGGCGATAATCGCGAGAAAGACCCCGCCCGCCAAAGTCACTCGTGACAAAATCTTGGCCAGGTAGTCTGAGGTCGGCCGGCCGGGACGGATTCCTGGGATGAAGCCGCCTTGTTTCTTGAGATTATCGGCCACATCAACGGGGTTAAAGGTGATTCCTGTATAGAAGTAGGTAAAAAACACAATCATCAACGCTAAGACAATCATAAACGGAATGGAAAACACAGTGATGGAGTCGCCCATACTCATCCATGTTTCAATAAAATTAGAAACAGACGAACCTTTGCCAAACCAACTCCCGATCATGGACGGGATCGTGATCATGGCAAATCCAAAAATCAGCGGAATGACACCGGCCTGATTCACTTTTAACGGGATGTGCGAACTCTGTCCTCCATAGACTTTGCGGCCCACAACCCGTTTCGCGTATTGAACCGGAATTTTTCTCTGGCCTTCTTGCACAAAGACAATACCGGCAATGAGAGCAGTAAGAATCAGCACCATACCTGCGGCGGAATACCATGGGATAGTTCCCTCCGCTACACGCTGAGAGATATCGAAGGCTGTGCCGGGGAGCGAGGCCACAATACCCGCAAAGATGATCAGGGAAATTCCGTTGCCAATACCCTTCTCTGTAATCTGTTCTCCCAGCCACATGAGAAATGCCGTCCCAGCGGTCAGGATCAGGGCCATGAGAAGAGTGCCGAGTATGGGGGGGAAGGTCCCAAAATCGATAGCGTCACTCACGAAACCGGCCGGAAACGCCAGACCCTGGACGAAGCCCAGAATGACAGTGCCGTAGCGTGTATATTGAGTAATCTTGCGGCGGCCGTCGTTTCCTTCCTTGGCGAGTCTTCCCAGATAGGGAACGACCACAGTGAGCAGATTCATGATGATGGACGCTGTGACATACGGAATAATGCTGAGGGCGAAGACCGAGAATTTACTCAGGGCGTTTCCCCCCATGATATTCATAAGGTCCAACATGGCGTTTCCTTCGAAGATTCGCGCCAAATTTTCATGATTCACAAAGGGTACAGGAATATGGGCGCCAATCCTAAAGACCAGGAGCATGAGTAAAGTGAAAATGATTTTTTGACGGATGCTTTTCACGCTCCAGGCGTTTCGTAATGTATCAAAAATCACTCTACTCCACCTCTACTTTTCCGCCGGCGCCCTCAACTTTTTGCGCCGCCCCTGCGCTGATTTTGCCAACACGAATGGTCAGTTTTTTGGAGAGCTCTCCCTGACCAAGGATCTTAACAAGGGTATCCTTCTTTTTGATCAATCCTTTGTCCACCAAGGCTGCTACAGTCACTTCGGCTCCATCATCGAATTTGCTTTCCAGATCCTTCAGGTTGACCACAGCATATTCTTTGCGGAAGATATTGTTAAATCCATGTTTAGGGAGCCGGCGGGTAATTGGCATCTGACCGCCTTCAAATCCCGGTCTTACACCTCCGCCGGAACGGGCTTTTTGTCCCTTGTGCCCGCGGCAGGCTGTATTCCCCATTCCCGAGCCATTGCCCCGGCCTACCCGTTTCCTTTTTGATGTTGATCCGGCAGCTGGCTTCAATTCATGGAGTTTCAAAATGTTCAACCTCCTTTCATTTGGCAATTTGCAATATTTCCAAGTTTGTATGCGAACTGTCTATGGCTTACAGGGTCGGTCTTACGGGGTTCCTGTAAAGATCTCCCGAACTGTTTTGCCTCTCAATTTTGCAACTTCTTCTTCACGTTTTAAGCTTGTCAGTCCCTGCATAGTGGCGTTCACCACATTGTGGGCATTGGACGATCCCAGTGACTTCGTGAGAATGTCTTTGATTCCTGCGGCTTCCACCACAGCTCGGACAGGACCTCCGGCAATCACGCCGGTGCCTTTGGCGGCGGGTTTCAGCATGACCCGGCCCGCTCCATAAATTCCGGTGATGGGATGGAGTATTGTGGTGCCTTTGAGAGAAATTGAAATCAGATTTTTCTTGGCATCTTCAATGCCTTTGCGAATGGCTTCGGGCACTTCGCCGGCTTTGCCGAGACCGGCGCCGACGATACCGTTGCCGTCCCCGACAACAACCAGCGCACTGAAGCTGAAGCGCCGTCCGCCTTTAACGACTTTGGCGACTCTGGCGATATGCACAACTTTTTCGGTGAGCTCAAGTTTGTTTGCATCGATGACCAATGGGGTACCCCTCCTTTTTAAAACCTTTTTAAAAGTCTAAACCGCCTTCACGGGCGGCCTGGGCCAAAGCGGCCACGCGTCCGTGATAAATATAGCCTCCCCGGTCGAAGACAACCTGTGTGATACCTTGGTTCTGAGCTTTCTGGGCTATGAGACCTCCCACTTTCTTGGCGCCTTCAATGTTGCCGCCTGATTCGGCGGCTTGGCGAAATTCCTGATCCAACGAAGACGCCGCGGCTAGGGTCACGCCTAATTCATCGTTGATAACCTGGGCATAGATATGATTTAGGCTTCTAAACACACAGAGCCGCGGTCTCTGCGCCGTACCGGAAACTTTTTTTCTGACACTCTTTCTTTTGGCCCGGCGTATGTCTCTCCGGTCTATTTTTTTGATCATGAGCCCTATGCTCCTTTCTGGTAACAAGCTGAAGGATATCAGCTCGAGATTTTGCCTTTACCTCAAACTACTTGGAGAAATCGCCGTGCTATTTCTTGGCGGCGCCGGTTTTGCCGACTTTGCGGCGGACGACTTCTGTGGAATATTTAATTCCTTTACCTTTATAGGGTTCCGGCGGACGCTGTTTGCGTACGATGGCCGCAAATGTCCCGACTTTTTCTTTATCGATGCCTTTGACGACGATTTTATTGAGGGCGGGGACTTCGACTTGGATGCCTTCCCAGGGTTTCAGCTTAACAGGGTGTGACTTTCCGATGGCCAAGGCTAAGTGTCCGTCCTCCATTGTGGCGCGGTAGCCGACTCCCAGGATATCGAGAGTCACGCTGAATCCGTTGGTGACCCCTTCTACCATATTGTTGATCAGGGTCCGAGTGAGACCATGCATGGATCTATGACGCGGATGATCGCTGGGGCGCGTGCACTGGATCTGGCCGTCTTCAATCTCTATTTGAATATCTGAGGATAACTGGCGGGTTAATGTGCCCTTGGGGCCTTTGACTGTCATGGTGTGGCCTTGGTGGTCAATGCTGACTCCGTCTGGAATTGTGATGGGTTTTTTGCCAATACGAGACATGTTGTTTCTCCTTTCTACCAGATGTAACAGATGACTTCTCCTCCCAGCCCTTGTTGGCGGGCCTGGCGATCCGGCATAATGCCTTTTGAAGTGGAAATAACTGCGACCCCGAGGCCTCCTAATACCTTGGGCAGCTGGTCTTTCTTGGCATAGATGCGCAGTCCGGGACGGCTGATTCTTTTGAGTCCTGTAATGACTCTTTCACGGTTAGGGCCGTATTTGAGATAGACTTTCAAAATGCCTTGTTTGTTATCCTCGGTGACTTCATAGTCTTTGATGAATCCTTCTTTTTTCATCAAATCTGCCAAGGCTCTCTTGGCTGAGGATGAGGGCACTTCAATTTTATCATGATGAACGGTTCCGGCATTGCGGATACGCGTTAAGAAATCGGCGATTGGATCTGACATTGACATTGTGTATTCCCCCTTTCTCCAAGAAATTATTACCAGCTGGATTTTGTGATGCCGGGCAGTTCACCTTTGTAGGCGAGTTCCCGGAAGCAAATCCTGCATACTTCAAATTTCCTCATATACCCATGCGGGCGACCACAAATTTTACAGCGGTTATGCCAGCGGACTGTATACTTCGGTTTGCGAACCTGGCGCACCATCATGGCTTTTTTGGCCATCGATATGCCTCCTTTCTTTATGGATCCTCAGTTCCGGGACTCATCGCGTTCTCTAAACGGCATGCCAAAGCCTCGCAAAAGCTCTCTGGCTTCTTCATCGTTTTGGGCTGTGGTCACAAAGACAATGTCCATGCCGCGCAGTTTATCGATTTTATCATAGTCGATCTCAGGAAAGATGAGCTGTTCTTTGATGCCCAGGGAGTAATTGCCGCGACCGTCGAAGGCCTTGGGTGAAACACCTTGGAAATCCCTGATGCGCGGTACGGCCACATTGAGCAAACGGTCTACAAATTCGTACATGCGCTCGCCCCGGAGGGTTACTTTGGCGCCAATGGGCATTCCTTCTCTGAGCTTGAAGCCGGCGATGGATTTTTTCGCGCGGGTGACAACGGGTTTCTGGCCGGCGATGATCATGATATCATTGACGGCGGCGTCTATGGCTTTGGGGTTGGCAATGGCTTCTCCCAGGCCGATGTTGATCACGACTTTGTCCAAGCGCGGGGCTTGCATCACATTCGTATAGTTGAACTTTTTCTGCAGATCGGATATGAGTTCTTTTTGGTAATACTCTTTTAATCGCGCCATTTGGTCTACTCCTTTCTGTCATACTTGAGTATTTTTGAGTGCTTTTTTTCGGGAGTTGAGGTATGATTATTTCTTTTTGTCGGGAAGGGTATAGCCGCATTTCTTGCAAACGCGTACTTTTCCTTCGCCCCTAAACTCAATGCTTCGTTTTGTCACGGATTTACATTCGGAACAATAAAGCATGACATTGGAAACATGAATAGGGGCTTCTCTCTCGATAATGCCTCCTTGGGGCAGGGCTTTTGAGGGTTTCGTATGTCGTTTTATCATATTGACTTTTTCGACGACGACTTTGTTCTTTTGAGGCTGTGAGGCAATGATCTTGCCTGTCTTGCCTGCGTTTTTTCCGGATATGACCATGACGATATCGCCTTTTTTGACGTGAAGTTTTTGTTTGGTCTTTTGTTTCTTTGCGACGGCCACCGATTTCACCTCCCTACTTGAGTGTTCGATATTCGAAGTTCGAAAATGCGGAACATGTGGTGGAGAAAGAGGATCTTTGCATTTCTCCAATTATATAGGGCTTACAACACTTCTGGGGCCAGGGAGACGATTCTCATATAGTCTTTCTCTCGAAGTTCCCGGGCTACGGGGCCAAAGATGCGGGTTCCCCGCGGGCTTTTATCATCTTTGATGATCACGGCGGCATTTTCACTGAAACGGATATAGGATCCGTCCCGGCGGCGTATTTCTTTGGTGGTTCGCACGATCACGGCTTTGACGACTTCTCCTTTTTTAACCATGCCTCCGGGATTGGCTTCTTTGACGGAGGCGACAATGACGTCTCCAATGGAGGCATAACGCCGGACTGAGCCGCCCAGAACGCGAATGCATTTGAGCTTCTTGGCGCCGGTATTGTCCCCAACCCGCAGGCTGCTTTCGACTTGTATCATGGAGCACCCTCCTTCTTTATCATCTTAAAGTACAACGGCCTTTTCAATCACGCGGACTAGGCGCCAGCATTTATCCCGGCTTAAGGGCCTCGTTTCCATGATTTCAACGATATCGCCTATCTTGGCGGTGTTTTCTTCGTCATGAGCTTTGTATTTTTTGGTGACAGTGACTGTCTTTTTATATAGGGGATGCCTGACAGAGGTTTCGACGATGACGACTATGGTTTTGTTCATCTTGTCGCTGACAACTTTGCCGATTCTGGTTTTTCGTTGGTTCCTGGCTTCCATGGCTTTGGTCCTCCTTTCCTGATCACTCCCTTTCGAGAGTGTTGGCTGTGCTGATCTAAGCCCGTTTCAACTCGCGTTCGCGAAGTATGGTCTTGCCCCGGGCTATGTCTTTGCGGACTTCGCGTATCCGCATGGGATTATCCAACTGGTTGGTTGCCATCAGAAAGCGCAAATTAAAGAGTTCGGTTTTGAGCTGGTCGATCTGACGCAGGACTTCTTCGTCAGTCATATCACGCAGATTTTTATTCTTTGCCATCTGATCCACCTCCGACTTCATGAGTATCAGGTGACAGGTCGTTGGCCGCGTTGGTTTGGGCTTCTTCATCGAGCCAGGATTCTTCAGACATCTGATATCCTCCGGCGGGTGGCTCACATCCCTGATATCCTTCAGCTGTCTTATCTGCGGCAATGATTTTGCATTTAATGGGCAGCTTGTGCATAGCCAGCCGCAGGGCTTCTTTCGCGACGTCTTCAGGTACGCCGGCGAGTTCAAACATGACTCGTCCTGGTTTCACCACGGCCACCCAGTATTCGGGGGTGCCTTTGCCGCTACCCATGCGGGTTTCGGCGGGTTTTGCCGTTATGGGACGGTCGGGAAAAATCTTAATCCATACTTTCCCGCCACGCTTGATATAGCGGGTCATGGCGATACGGGCGGCTTCGATTTGACGGTTGGTGATCCAGGCGGCTTCGGTGGCCTGAAGTCCAAATTCTCCGTAACTGACGATGTTGCCGCGGCCGGAGCGGCCTTTCAGGCTGGGCCGGTGTTGTTTGCGGCGTTTGACTCTTGTAGGTACGAGCATTAACGGGCCCCTCCTTCCTGGGCTGCTTTGGCGGCTGGAAGAATTTCTCCTTTATAGATC
The DNA here is from genome assembly GCA_009782825.1 of Peptococcaceae bacterium. Taxonomy (GTDB): domain Bacteria; phylum Bacillota; class Desulfitobacteriia; order Desulfitobacteriales; family Syntrophobotulaceae; genus WRJI01. The sequence goes on along the minus strand of WRII01000002.1, from coordinate 86,487 downwards.
CAGACTTTGATGCCTATTTTGCCATAGGTCGTATTGGCTTCGGCAAAGCCGTAATCGATATCGGCCCGGAGTGTATGCAAGGGGACTTTGCCTTCGTTGTACCATTCTGTCCGGGCAATTTCGGCGCCGCCCAGACGACCGCTGCACTGAATCTTGATGCCTTGGGCTCCCTGCCGCATGGTGCGTCCCACGGTTTGTTTCATGGCTCGGCGGAAGGAGACTCTTTTTTCCAGCTGCTGAGCTACATTGGCGGCGACGAGATAGGCATCGAGTTCGAGTTTCTTGATTTCGGAGATATTGACGGAAACTTGTTTCCCTGTCATCTTTTCCAGTTCTTTACGCAGGATTTCCACGTCGGCGCCTTGGCGCCCGATGACAATGCCCGGACGGGCTGCGCTGATGGTGATACGAATTTTTTCGCCGGTGCGTTCGATAACGACCCGGGGGACGCCGGCGCTGGCCAGTTTGTTTTTGATATAATTGCGTATCTTCAGGTCTTCATGGAGCATGTCTCCATAGTTTTTATCGGCATACCATTGGCTTTCCCACGTCCGGATAATTCCAACCCGGAGGCCGTGGGGATTAACTTTTTGACCCACCCTTTACTCCTCCTCCTTGTCGCCTACCAATACCGTGATGTGGCTGGTGCGTTTGTGTATCCGGTCTGCCCGGCCCTGGGCCCGCGGCTTAATCCGTTTGAGGGTCGGACCTTGGTCGACAAAGATCTGTGTGACGTAGAGATCTTCCGGCACGGCGTCATCGTTGTTTTCGGCGTTGGCGATGGCTGATTTTAAAACTTTGATGATGGGTTCTTTGCTCATTTGGGGTGTGGCGCGCAGGATGGCCAGGGCTTCATTCACGTGTTTGCCGCGGACAAGGTCGGCCACAAGCCGCACTTTGCGCGGGGAAACGCGAATGTATTTGGCAACGGCTCTTGTTTCCATGTGTTTTCCCTCCCTTAGCGCAATCCGCTTGATTTTTCGCTGCCTGCGTGGCCTTTAAAGGTTCGTGTCGGTGAAAATTCGCCGAGCTTATGTCCGACCATATCTTCTGTGACATAGACGGGGATATGCTTGCGTCCGTCATGAACGGCGATGGTATGGCCGATCATTTGCGGAAAGATGGTGGATCGTCTGGACCAGGTTTTGAGCACGCGTTTTTCGCCTGATTTATTCATGGCGTCGATCCGTTTCAGTAAAACGGGCTCGGCGTAGGGTCCTTTCTTTAGGGATCTGCCCATATCAGTCTCCTTTCCGTGAATGCTGTGTTACTTGGTTTTTCTTCTCTTGATGATATAGATATCGTTCTTATTCTTCTTCTTGCGGGTCTTGGAGCCGAGTGCCGGCTTGCCCCATGGTGTACAGGGGTTGCGGCCGATGGGGGCTTTTCCCTCTCCGCCGCCGTGAGGGTGGTCGCAGGGATTCATGACGGAGCCGCGGACGGTGGGGCGTTTGCCCAGCCAACGGTTGCGACCGGCTTTCCCGATGGTGACGTTTTCATAATCGAGATTGCCTACTTGGCCGATGGTGGCCCGGCATTCGAGGTGGATCAGGCGCATTTCCCCCGAGGGCAGTCTGACTGTGGCGTAGTTGCCTTCTTTGGCCATCAGCTGAGCGGATCCTCCGGCTGAGCGCACGAGCTGACCTCCCTTGCCTTTGCGCAGTTCTATATTGTGAATCAGGGTTCCCAGCGGGATGTTCCGCAGGGGCAAGGTGTTGCCGAGCTTGATGTCGGCGGTGGGTCCGTTCATGATTTTCTGGCCGACTTTGAGACCGTGTGGGGCAATGATATAGGTCTTGACGCCGTCGGTATAGTGCAGCAGGGCTATATTGGCCGAACGGTTGGGATCGTATTCAATGCTGGCGACTTTGGCTGGGATACCGTCTTTGTTGCGTTTGAAGTCGATCACGCGGTATTGTTTTTTATGGCCGCCGCCATGATGACGGACAGTGATTCTGCCTGCGTTGTTGCGGCCGCTTTTGGATTTCATGGGCCTGAGCAGGGTTTTTTCCGGCGTGGTGCTTGTGATTTCTTCAAAGGTCAGCATGGTCATCTGACGGCGCCCCGGTGATGTCGGTTTAAATGATCTGATAGGCATCGTGGTTTTTTCCCTCCTTTACAGTCCGGCAAATCCTTCAATGCGATCGCCCTCTTGGAGTGTGACGATGGCTTTCTTGCGATCTGAGGTCATGCCGACGGAACGGCCGACGCGCTTCTGTTTGCCTTTGACAGTCATGGTTCTCACGTTGGTGACTTTGACCTTGAACATCTTTTCTACAGCATGCCGGATGGCGATTTTGTTCGCCTCGCGGGCGACCCAAAAGCAATATTTGTTTTCTTCCATCAACCCTACGGACTTTTCAGAGACTACCGGCTTGATCAGAACATCCCGAGGCTCTCTCAACAGATCTCTCATCAGCTCAGCACCTCCTCTAATCTGCTCACAGCTGTTTTGCTGAATATAAGGGTGTCGGAGTCCAGAATATCCAGGGTATTCAGCGCATCGGCTCTGGCTGTTTTGACGCCCTGGATATTGCGGGCGGAGAGCTGGACGTTGGGGTTGGCTCCTTCGAGAATGATGAGAACCTTGGCGGTTACGTTCAAATTATCCAAAAAGCCGATCATTTCTTTGGTCTTAATCTGGGGCAGCGCTATATCGTCAATGACAATCATTTTCTGCGCTTCTACCTTGCTGGACAAGGCTGAGCATAAGGCCAGGCGCCTGACTTTGCGTGGGAGTTTTTGGCTGTAATCCCGTGGATGAGGGCCAAAAACAATGCCGCCGCTCCTCCACAATGGGGAACGGATGGTGCCTGCGCGGGCGCGTCCTGTGCCTTTTTGGCGCCACGGTTTGCGGCCGCCGCCACGGACTTGGCTGCGCGTTTTTGTAGACGAGGTTCCCTGGCGCAGGTTGGCTCTTTGAGCTGTCACAGTTTGATGCATAACAGGGATATTGGGGGTAATGCCAAATATACGATCGCTGAGATCGATGTTTCCTACAGGTGTCCCTTGCATATTTAAAACTTCTAACTTAGGCATGGCCTGTTTCTCCTTTCTGTCTTACTTCCTGCTTTAACTGAGCTTTCCTACTTTAACTGAGCTCTTGAGAATCAGCATACTCTTCTTGGCTCCCGGAACACATCCTTTGATTAGAATGAGGTTTTTCTCCGGGTCCACTTGGACCACTTCCAAATTCTGCACGGTGACGCGCTGCGTTCCCATACGTCCGGGCAGGTTGCGGCCTTTAAAGACCCGGCCCGGCCCTTTGGCTCCCATCGATCCTGTACGGTGATGGTATTTGGAGCCGTGGCTCATAGGGCCCCGGCGGCCGCCGTGCCTCTTGTGCATGCCGACGAATCCCTTGCCGCGGGATATGCCGGATACATCTACCCGATCACCTACATTAAAGATTCCCGCATCAATGGTTTGCCCTACTTCGTAGATATCTACGCGATCTGTGCGGAACTCTCTAATATAGCGCAACGCACCGACTCCGGCTTTCTGGAATTGACCCATGTCGGGCTTATTCACGAGCCTTTCCTTCTTGTCTGCGAATCCGACCTGGATGGCGTTATAGCCGTCTTTGGCTACGGTTTTTTTCTGCAAAACATAGCAGGGACCGGCTTCTACCACGGTAACGGGAATCAGGGTTCCCTCTTCTGTGAAAATCTGTGTCATCCCGATCTTGGTACCGAGAATACTTTGAGACGATGTCGCCTGAGACACTGATGCCACCTCCTTGCATTCTGAAGTACCTGGTTTCAACTGGGGATCTCGAAAAACCCTATGGCGGATCTCTGTTTCTTTGAACAGGCCGCTTCTAAATCGAGGATTATCTTAATCATCAATTTCTTGTCAGGTTGTTTCGAGATCCTCACTATATGAGGCCCGAAGCCTGTGTTAGGTACAAGAATGTTCTTGAATTTCAATAGTATTTTTGGGTTTTCCGCTTGTGGTCTTCCACTCGCCCGGGTGTTTCGTGACACAAACAGAACCAGTATATCATCTTACGATGAGGATAGCAAGCTGGATGATTGGCTTATTGGCGTTGGCCATTAATTTTTACGTTAATTTATCTTTGGCTTTGTGAGCCGTTCAGGGTAAGCTATCCTATTCTCGTTTCCCCAAAACTATAAATCTTTTTTCCTGATTTTTCTTTCTTCTATGGGGGTCTGTAATTTATTATCGACAAAAAGAGAACACTCTATTTTCCACGTACCTCCTAATGAAGCCTTTACTTCTTCACCGCTGTCTAACTTGCCATTATGAGTACTACTAAATCGAATGCCTAATTTTTCATCTTGTTTCTGACCATTCACAAATAAGTCGCTACCCAAGCCATCTTTGTTTCGTACTTCAATTATGTTTTCGCCATATTGATACTTCCATACTTTCATTATCAAGAACATTCCTTTCTGCTTTTATCTCCTCATGGAATAAACTAGTTGGGCTTGCCCGCCTTATAAGGCGTGTTTGGTTTCCCGCCGTTATCTACAACAATTTCTCGATGCTGCCGCAAGTTGCTGTATTCAGTTGTATTCAAGCTTGGCTACAGCTTCAGTTCCACATCCACACCCGCGGGAAGATCCATTTTCATCAAAGCTTCCACTGTTTTCGACGTCGGATTCAGGATATCGATCAGCCTCTTATGGGTTCTCATTTCAAACTGCTCCCGTGAATCTTTGTTGACATGGGGAGAGCGCAAAATGGTGTAAATCCCCTTTTCTGTAGGCAGTGGGATAGGCCCGTTGATGCCGGCGCCTGTCCGTTTGGCGGTATCAACTATGCGTTCTGCCGATTGGTCCAAGGTTCTGTGGTCGAACGCTTTCAGCCGGATTCTGATTTTCTGGCCACTCATTCGGTTTTTAACCTCCTAGTTTTTTTTATACGAAATAGTAAGTTGGATTGCGCTGCAGTTGGCGCAAATTGACTGTTCGCACCAGAATCAAGTTGAGGAAAAGGGAGAGTTGCCCGTCGCAGGACGGGCAACTCTCTCAAACAGAACATGTCAGGTTGGGTGTTGAGCCCTTCCCAGAATCAGGTCCTGTTCAGAGCTCAATCGATAATCTTGGTGACCATACCCCGGGCAATGGTTTTGCCGCCCTCGCGGATGGCGAACGTCAATCCTTCCTCCAAGGCAATAGGGGTTACAAATTCGACGGTAATCACAACGTCCTCGTCTCCCGGCATAACCATGGGAACATCTTCGGGAAGAGTGATAATGCCGGTCACGTCAGTGGTTCTGAAATAGAACTGGGGGCGGTAATTGCTGACAAAGGGAGAATGGCGGCCTCCTTCGTCTTTGGTGAGAATATAGATACGGGCTTCAAACTTGGTATGAGGGGTAATGCTCTTCGGTTTGGACAGAACCATACCGCGCTGGATGTCTTTTCTTTCCACTCCGCGCAACAGCAAGCCGACGTTTTCACCTGCCACGGTCTGATCCATCATTTTGTGGAACATTTCAATCCCTGTACATACTGTTTTGCGGATCTCATCGGAGAATCCAACAATTTCAACATCTTCCTGGATTTTGAGAGTTCCCCTCTCTACGCGCCCTGTGGCAACGGTTCCGCGGCCCTGAATCGTAAACACGTCTTCAACGGGCATCAGGAAGGGTTTGTCAACATCGCGCTCAGGGGTCGGAATATAGGAATCTACCGCATCCATGAGATCCCAGATTTTACCACACCATTCGCAGTCCCGGGATCCACAGCCGCATTCCAAGGCTTTCAGACCTGAACCGGGGATCACAGGAATGTCATCTCCGGGAAATTCATAGTTGGAAAGCAATTCGCGGACTTCCATTTCCACAAGTTCCAAGAGTTCAGGGTCGTCAACCATATCGACTTTGTTCAGCCACACAACCATACTGGGCACATTCACTTGCTTGGCCAAAATGATATGTTCACGGGTCTGCTGCATGGGGCCGTCGGCAGCAGATACCACCAGGATGGCTCCGTCCATTTGTGCCGCGCCGGTAATCATGTTTTTGATGTAGTCAGCATGTCCGGGGCAGTCCACATGGGCGTAATGCCTGGCTGCAGTTTCGTATTCCACGTGAGCTGTAGAGATCGTGATGCCGCGCTCTCTTTCTTCAGGGGCTTTGTCAATCTGATCAAAAGTTGTGGCTTGAGCGCCGCCGGTTTTTGACAGAACTAACGTGATGGCTGCCGTGGTCGTGGTTTTGCCATGGTCCACGTGACCAATGGTTCCCACATTGACATGGGGTTTGTTGCGTTCATACTTTTGCTTAGCCATTTTGATTCACTCCTTAATAATTGATCATGAGTTACACCTTTGACACATCATGAGTCACACCTTTGACACGTCATAAGTCACACCTTTGACATGTCAAAGTCCTTGCCTTTTGGCAATGATGCCATTGGCGATATTTTGCGGTACCGCCTCATAGTGGTCGGACTGCATCATATAGGTTCCGCGTCCTTGGGTCTTGGATCTCAGGTCTGTCGCGTAGCCAAACATTTCGGCCAGGGGCACAAATCCCCGGACAATCTGTGTGTTGCCGCGCATCTCCATCCCTTCGATACGCCCTCTGCGGGCGTTCATGTCCCCAATCACTTCTCCCATATATTCATCAGGCACAACCACTTCTACTTTCATAATCGGCTCCAAGATCACGGGATCGGCTTTGGCGGCCCCCGACTTGAACGCCATGGATCCGGCTATTTTAAAAGCCATTTCCGAGGAATCAACATCGTGAAAAGATCCGTCATAGACGGTGGCTTTAATGTCGAGGACCGGATATCCGGCCAGAATGCCGTTTTGCATGGCTTCTACAATACCATTTTGAATGGGCTGAATATACTCTTTCGGAATAATTCCTCCCACAATCTTACTTTCAAAGAGAAATCCACTGCCGGCTTCCCGGGGTTCGAGCTCAACCCAGCAATGTCCGTACTGGCCGCGGCCCCCGCTCTGGCGGACAAATTTGCCTTCGGCTTTGACTGTTTTGCGCAGGGTCTCCCGATAAGCTACCTGGGGCCGTCCAATATTGCATTCGACTTTGAACTCCCGCTGCAGGCGATCTACAATAATCTCCAGATGGAGTTCGCCCATCCCTTCAATAATGGTCTGCCCTGATTCTTCGTCTGTATGCATGCGGAAGGTGGGATCCTCTTCTGTTAGTTTTGCCAAAGCCCCGCCCAACCTATCCTGATCGACTTTGGTTTTAGGTTCAATGGCAATAGAAATCACGGGTTCAGGGAAATCGATAGCTTCCAGAACAATACGGTTTTTGTCATCGCACAGGGAGTCCCCTGTGGAAATTTCTTTGAACCCCACGGCGGCAGCGATATCCCCTGCGCGGACTTCCTGAACTTCTTCCCGGTGATTGGCGTGCATGCGCAGAATGCGCCCGACTCGTTCCTTGCGGTCCCGAGCCGAATTGTAGACATAAGACCCGGAGGGGAGAACTCCTGAATAGACGCGGAAAAAGGCCAGCCTCCCCACATAAGGATCTGAAACAATTTTAAAGGCCAGAGCGGAGAAGGCTTCGTCGTCGCTGGGCCGGCGGGTTTCTTCTTCTTCGGTATCGGGGTTGATGCCCGAGACTGGCGGAATATCCAAAGGTGAAGGCATGTAGTCTACCACCGCATCCAGCAGGGCCTGTACGCCTTTGTTTTTAAAGGAGGATCCACAGAAGACGGGAATCAGCTTTAAGGAGATTGTGGCTTGGCGAATCGCCTGTTTGATTTCCTGCTCGGTAATATCAGCCTCCCGGCCTTCCAGATATTTTTCCATGATCCCTTCATCTGTTTCCGAAATCACTTCCAGAAGCTTCTCCCGATATTCTTGGGCACTCTCACGCAATTCAGCGGGAATCTCTGTGGTCTCGGCGGAATGGCCCAGGTCATCGGTAAAGAGGGTGGCTTTCATGGCGACCAAGTCAATAAATCCTTTGAAGTTCTCTTCCGCGCCTATAGGAAGCTGAACAGGAACCGGATTCGCACTGAGCCGTTCCGAAATCATGGTGACTCCCCGAAAGAAATCAGCCCCTACCCGGTCCATTTTATTGATATAGGCTATTCGAGGAACGCCATAGCGGTCAGCCTGGCGCCATACCGTTTCAGATTGAGGCTCTACGCCTCCCACAGAACAGAATACCGCTACTGCGCCATCCAGAACCCTGAGGGACCTTTCGACCTCGATGGTGAAATCCACATGTCCGGGTGTATCGATAATATTGATACTGTGATCCCGCCATTGAGCTGTTGTTGCGGCGGAGGTAATGGTAATTCCCCGCTCCTGCTCCTGAACCATGAAGTCCATCGTCGCGGCGCCGTCGTGAACTTCGCCGAGCTTATGCACACGGCCCGTATAGAACAAAATACGTTCTGTAGTCGTGGTTTTTCCCGCATCGATATGTGCCATGATGCCAATATTCCGAACCTTTTCCAATGATACCTGCCTAGCCACTTGTGATCACCTTTCTCAATTTTCTTTTACCAGCGGTAATGAGCGAAAGCCTTATTGGCTTCTGCCATTTTATGGGTATCCTCCTTCTTCTTGAAAGAGCCCCCAGCGTTATTGGCAGCGTCCATAAGCTCTCCCGCCAGTCTCTCCTGCATCGTTCTTTCCCCTCGCTTGCGAGCGTAGCTGACGATCCAGCGCAATGCGAGAGTTTGCCGGCGCTCAGCGCGTACTTCAATGGGCACCTGATAGTTGGCGCCGCCCACACGGCGGGCTTTGACTTCAAGTACGGGCATAACATTCTTCAGGGCCGCCTCAAAAACATCGACAGGATCTTTCCCTGTTTTTTTCTGGATAATATCGAAGGCCCCATAACACACGCTTTCCGCAACACCTTTTTTTCCGTCTAACATAATCTGATTGATAAATTTCGTCACGGTTATGTTCCTGTAAATCGGATCCGGCAGAATAACCCTGCGTGTAACATATCCTTTACGCGGCACTTATTTCCCTCCTTTCCGGCAGAATTGTTGAAGTTGACCTTCAACGAAGTTGATATCCTTCAACTTTACTTCTTCTTTGCTCTCTTGGTTCCATATTTGGAACGGGCCTGATTCCGATTGGCCACACCCGTGGTATCAATGGCCCCACGAATGATGTGATAACGTACTCCTGGCAGATCCTTCACCCTGCCTCCGCGTACCAGGACATAGGAGTGTTCCTGAAGATTGTGGCCAATGCCTGGGATGTAGCATGTCACTTCAATCCCATTGACCAAACGAACACGGGCGATCTTCCTGAGGGCTGAGTTCGGTTTCTTCGGCGTCGTGGTTGACACCTTGGTGCATACCCCTCTTTTTTGCGGCGATCCTTCCGAAGGATAACTGCGGCGCTTGAGGGAGTTATATCCCCATTGTAGGGCGGGAGATGTGGATTTGTGCGTTACTTTTTCCCTTCCCTTGCGGATCAGCTGATTGATTGTCGGCATCTTAACACCTCCTTTTTCGCTATTTGATATTCGATGTTCGAGATTCGAGAGGCTCGATACTCTTGAATTCTTGAATATTGAACCCTCGGATCTCGAACTCTCGATTCAGGTCAGACTTTACTATTCTATCATATGTTTTCTTGCTGTCAAGGAAATTATGATCCCCCATAAGAAAAAGTAAAAAAATTAAAAAGATAAGAAGATGTTACGATTTTTTATATGGATAATTTTTTATATGGATAAATAATAACGGTTCGATGTACGATCAGGAATATCCCAATCGCACATCGCCGTACATCACAGCTGATATCCTTCAAAACAGCCGATATCGCATCTAGACCAAAACCTCTTCAAAATCATCGGCAGCCTCAGCCTCTTCAGCCTCATCCATAGGATCGTCAGAGTCATCCAAAATATCTATAACATCATCCATGAAGTCGTCGCTCTCCTCATCTTCATCGTCGGGAAGATCTTCTAAGGAAAGGTGTTCTTCATAAATTGGGGTATAGTTCTCTTCCTCTTCCCAACGCTGCTGAACATCAACTTCAATACCGTCTTCAAACATGCGCAAGCTTCGATAACGCGACATCCCCGTGCCGGCAGGAATCAGCTTACCGATAATGACATTTTCTTTGAGCCCAATCAGCGGATCGATCTTGCCTTTGATGGCGGCTTCAGTCAAAACCCGGGTGGTTTCCTGGAAGGAAGCCGCCGACAGGAATGAATCTGTGGCCAGAGAAGCTTTCGTGATGCCGAGAAGAACGGGCCGGGTTTGTGCGGGAGCCCCGCCTGCGGCCAAGGCCTGTTCGTTTTCCGTCTGACACTCGAAGACATCGACCAGGCCGCCGGGAAGCATCGAGGTGTCTCCGGCATCTTCAATCTTAACCTTGCGCAGCATCTGCCGTACCATAACTTCAATATGCTTGTCATTGATATCTACCCCTTGGAGGCGGTAGACCCTCTGGACTTCTCCCAGCAAATAGACTTGAACCCCTGTAAGCCCTCTGACCTTCAACATATCATGAGGGTTGACGCTTCCTTCCGTCAGCTCATCCCCTGGGGTTACACTTTGGCCGTCATGCACTCTCAGGCGTGAGCCAAAAGGCGCGGAGTACAGTTCATGCTCGCCTTCGGGAGTGGTAATCTCAATTTCCCGCTTGCCTTTGGTTTCGCGGATAGCCACGGTTCCCTCGACCTCGGTAATCACAGCCTGCCCTTTGGGCTTGCGCGCTTCAAACAGCTCCTCCACCCTGGGCAAACCTTGGGTAATATCGTCTCCGGCCACGCCGCCGGTATGGAAAGTCCGCATGGTCAGCTGAGTGCCAGGCTCCCCAATGGATTGGGCGGCAATAATCCCCACCGCTTCCCCAATTTCCACATGGCGTCCTGTGGCCAGGTTGCGTCCGTAACACTTCTTGCACACACCGTAGCGCGTTTGACAGGTCAGAACCGAACGGATTTCCGCTTTGTCACAGACCTCAGCAATGGCCTTAGCCGCGTCCTCATCAATTTCCACACCAGGTTCAGCAAAGATCTCCCCTGTATCCGGATGGGCGATGGGCCGAACGACATAGCGCCCCACCAAGCGCTCCTCCAGTTTTTCAATCATTTCCATACCTTCACGGATATCTTCGACAATGATGCCGTGATCGACCCCACAATCATCCTCACGCACAATGACATCCTGAGAAACATCGACGAGCCGGCGGGTCAGATACCCTGAGTCCGCCGTCCTGAGAGCCGTATCAGCCAGTCCTTTGCGGGCTCCGTGGGAGGAAATGAAGTACTCCAAAACGGTGAGTCCCTCCCGGAAGTTCGCCTTGATGGGCAATTCGATCGTCTGACCCGACGGATCCGCCATGAGGCCGCGCATCCCGGCCAGCTGCCGCAGCTGTTGGATGTTCCCCCGGGCGCCGGAATAAGCCATCATATAGACCGGGTTCAACGGATCCAACGTCTCCATCAAAGCCTTACTGACATCATCGTTGGCCTTGGTCCAAATCTCAATAACTAAATTGCGGCGCTCTTCATCTGTGATCAGACCACGCCGGTATTGGGTTTCTGTTTTAGCCACATCGGTATCCGCCAACGCCAGAATATCCTTTTTCGATTCCGGTACCTCCAGGTCGCTGATGCTGACCGTCGTCCCCGCTTGGGTTGAAAAACGGAATCCCAGGCTCTTCACACCATCCAGCAATCGAGCTGTTTTCTCATAACCGCCCAAACGATAAGAGGTCGCCACGATCTGATCCAGGACTTTCTTCGTCACCAGACTATTAATATAGCCCACTTCCGCCGGGATGATCTCATTAAAAATCAGGCGTCCTACTGTGGTTTCCAGACGTGTCCCATCTTGCTGACGAACGCTGATTTTGGCATGAAGATGGATCGCTTTGGAATCATAAGCCAGTCTGGCCTCATCTTCATCCTTAAAAATCTTACCATGTCCCTGGACATTTTCTTGTTCCAAAGTCAGGTAATAACATCCCAGCACCATATCCTTTGTCGGAGACGCCACAGGCCGCCCGTCTTTCGGGTTCAAAATATTATGGGCCGACAGCATGAGCAAACGGGCTTCCGCCTGAGCTTCCGCGCTGAGAGGGACATGAACCGCCATTTGGTCGCCGTCGAAGTCAGCATTATAAGCCGTACACACCAGCGGGTGAATCTGCAAGGCGCGTCCTTCCACCAGCACAGGCTCAAAAGCTTGAATCCCCAAGCGGTGCAGCGTGGGAGCACGGTTCAGCAGCACCGGATGCTCGGTAATCACCTTCTCCAAAACATCCCAGACCTCAGGGCGGGCTCGCTCCACCATGCGTTTGGCGCTCTTGATATTATGAACATGGCCTTCTTTGACCAAATTCTTCATGACAAAAGGTTTGAAAAGCTCCAGGGCCATCTCTTTAGGCAACCCGCACTGATGCAAACTCAGCGCGGGACCGACCACAATCACCGACCGGCCAGAATAGTCCACGCGTTTCCCCAGCAAATTCTGACGGAAACGCCCCTGTTTGCCCTTGAGCATATCGCTTAAGGATTTCAGGGGACGGTTGCCCGGCCCTGTCACAGGACGTCCGCGGCGGCCATTGTCAATCAGAGCGTCCACCGCTTCCTGCAGCATTCTCTTTTCGTTACGCACAATAATATCGGGAGCCCCCAAGTCCAAAAGTTTCTTGAGGCGGTTGTTGCGGTTAATGACACGGCGGTACAAATCATTCAGATCCGACGTGGCAAAACGCCCGCCATCCAATTGAACCATCGGCCTGAGTTCAGGCGAAATCACAGGGACAACATCGAGAATCATCCACTCCAGCATGTTTCCCGACTTTTCAAAGGCCTCCACCACTTCCAAGCGCCGGATAGCCCGGATCTTGCGCTGGCCGGACACCTCCTTGAGTTCCGTACGGAGTTCCTCGTTCAGCTTCTCCAAGTCAATCTCTTCCAGCAGTGTCTTGATGGCCTCCGCCCCCATCTCCGCCCGAAAGCCATTTCCATGTTTCTCCCGGGCCTCCCGGTACTCCGTTTCCGTCAAAAGCTGTTTTTTCATCAGAGGGGTTTCCCCCGGATCAATAACGATATACGCGACAAAGTAGAGAACCTTCTCCAAGGACCGCGGAGACATATCCAACAGCAGACCCATACGGCTGGGAATCCCTTTGAAATACCAGATATGCGATACAGGGGCCGCCAGCTCAATGTGCCCCATTCTCTCCCGGCGCACCTTGGATTTTGTCACCTCAACACCGCATCTGTCACAGATAATCCCTTTGTAGCGAACCCTCTTGTACTTGCCGCAGTGACACTCCCAATCCCGTGTCGGGCCAAAAATCCGCTCACAAAACAATCCGTCTCTTTCCGGTTTCAAGGTTCGGTAGTTGATCGTTTCAGGTTTTTTGACCTCCCCATAAGACCACTTCCTGATCATACCCGGAGACGCCAGCCCAATACGCATTCTGTCAAAACCGTTCACATCCAGCAAATCCATCTCTCCTTTCGCCGAGGTTTATAGGTCGTCCTCATCCCTTACGTCTAACGTATCAAGTTTTTCTTTACTTAAAGCTTGCCCTTGCAAAACATCAGGGTCGTTCGGGTCATCAAGACCCTCGGCGTCAGGATCATCCAAATCCTCTTCATCCACCAAGAGGAGCCCCGGAGTTTCTTCCAAACCCTCTTCCCCCTCATCTTTGGAGCCGAATCTCCCTTCCAGCAGCACTCCAGGCATCTCCTCACTCATATCCATACCTAATTCCTGGGCGATACCCGCCACGTCATCATCGAATTCCTGAATCTCGATTTCATCATCCGCGTCAGACAGTACCGACACATCCAAAGCCAGACTTTGCAGCTCTTTGATCAAGACCTTAAAGGATTCAGGCACACCAGGTTCAGGAATATTTTCCCCTTTGACAATGGCCTCATAAGTTTTCACCCGGCCCACCACATCGTCAGATTTAACCGTCAGAATTTCTTGCAGCGTATACGAAGCGCCATAAGCTTCCAGCGCCCACACTTCCATTTCCCCGAAACGCTGCCCGCCGAATTGAGCTTTCCCGCCCAAAGGCTGCTGGGTTACCAGAGAATAAGGCCCCGTTGACCGGGCATGAATTTTATCGTCTACTAAATGATGGAGCTTCAGCATATACATGTACCCAACAGTGATCCTGTTATCAAAAGGCTCTCCTGTGCGTCCGTCGTAAAGAACAGTTTTTCCATCCGTGGGCAGCCCCGCTTTCCCCAGTGTTTCAAAAATATCAGCCTCCGTGGCGCCGTCAAAAACCGGGCTGGCCATATGCAAGCCAAGACAGCTGGCCGCCCAGCCCAGATGGGTTTCCATAACCTGCCCGATATTCATACGGGATGGAACCCCAAGAGGATTCAGCACAATTTCAATAGGCGTTCCGTCCGGCATAAAAGGCATATCCTCCTGGCGCATGATCCGGGAAATCACACCTTTGTTGCCATGGCGTCCGGCCATTTTGTCCCCCACAGAAACCTTTCTCTTCTGCGCAATATACACACGCACCAGCTGATTAACTCCCGGAGGCAGCTCATCGCCATTATCCCTTTTGAAAACCTTGACATCCACAATCTTGCCCGCTTCCCCATGAGGCACCCGCAGGGACGTATCGCGAACCTCTCTGGCCTTCTCGCCAAAAATCGCCCGCAGTAACCGTTCCTCCGCCGTCAGCTCCGTCTCTCCCTTCGGCGTCACCTTGCCCACCAGGATATCTCCCGGCCGCACTTCCGCGCCGATACGCACAATACCGCGGTCATCAAGATCCTTCAACACATCCTCACCCACATTGGGAATATCCCGGGTGATTTCTTCCGGCCCCAACTTGGTATCCCGGGCATCCGCTTCATACTCCTCAATATGAATAGAGGTGAAATAATCATCCTTCACCAGCTTTTCACTGATCAAAATCGCGTCCTCGTAGTTGTAGCCTTCCCAAGGCATAAAAGCCACCAGAACATTGCGGCCCAACGCCAATTCTCCATGATCCGTAGAAGGTCCGTCAGCAATAACTTGTCCCGTCCTCACCTTGTTGCCGATGTCCACAATCGGCTTTTGGTTGATACACGTTCCCTGGTTGCTGCGCACAAATTTATGCAGCTTCACCGTTTCCAACAGCCCGGAATCCGTCTTGATCACAATCTCCTGAGCCGTCACACGCTGGACACTCCCCTCACAAGGAGCCAGAGCGCACACCCCCGAATCCACAGCCGCCTTATATTCCATACCCGTCCCCACCCAGGGAGCATCCGTGCGCAGCAGCGGCACAGCTTGACGCTGCATATTAGACCCCATCAGAGCACGGTTGGCGTCATCATGCTCCAAAAAAGGAATCAAGGCCGTCGCAATGGACACCATCTGTTTCGGAGACACATCCATATAGTGCAAACTATCCGGAGACGCCAACACAAAATCATCCGCAAAACGCGCCTCCACTTTATCCGATAAAAACACGCCCTCATCACTCACATGAGCATTAGCCTGAGCCACAGCATACCTATCCTCTTCATCCGCGTCCAGGTAATGAATCTCATCCGTGACCCTGCCTTCCTCTACCTTCCGGTACGGCGCTTCCACAAACCCATACTCGTCAATGCGGCCATAAGTGCTAAGCGAGCCAATCAAGCCAATATTCGGTCCTTCAGGGGTCTCAATAGGGCACATGCGGCCATAGTGCGAGTGATGCACATCCCGCACCTCGAACCCAGCCCGTTCCCGGCTCAATCCCCCCGGCCCCAGGGCGCTCAAACGGCGCTTGTGGGTCAACTCAGCCAAAGGATTCGTCTGATCCATGAACTGAGACAGCTGGCTGCTGCCAAAAAACTCCTTGATCACCGCGACCACAGGACGGATATTGATCAGCGCCTGAGGCGTAATGCCCTCCATATCCTGAATGGTCATACGTTCTCTAACCACCCGTTCCATTCTGGACAGCCCAATACGAAATTGGTTCTGCAGCAACTCCCCCACAGAACGCAGGCGCCGGTTGCCCAAGTGATCAATATCATCGCCGGGGCCGCCATTCTCAATAATCGACAACATCTTTGTAATGCTGGCAATGATATCCTCCGGTGTCAGGTAACGAATCTCCATCGGAATATCCAAGTTCAGTTTTTTGTTCAATTTGTATCGTCCGACCCGAGCCAGATCGTACCGTTTCGGATCAAAGAACAAAGACTCCAACAAAGACCGCGCGTTATCCACTGTAGGCGGTTCTCCCGGGCGCAGCCTTTTATAGATCTCAATCAGAGCTTCCTCCTTGGTTTCAGATCCATCCTTTTCCAGAGTCACACGGATGGTTTCGTTATCCTGAAAGAGTTCCAAAATCTTGGCGTTGGAGGAGAACCCCAAAGCCCGCACCAAAACCGTCGCCGGCAGCTTTCTTGTGCGATCCACACGTACAAACAAATTATCATTAACATCCGTCTCAAATTCCAGCCATGCCCCACGGTTAGGAATCATTGTGGCGCCGAAAATCTTCTTCCCGCTGGGATCCAAATTGGTCGAATAGTAAACCCCGGGAGAGCGCACCAGCTGACTGACAATGACTCGTTCCGCGCCGTTAATAATGAAAGTTCCCTTGTCCGTCATCAGAGGGAAATCCCCCATGAACACTTCCTGTTCCTTCACTTCGCCGGTTTCCTTATTAAAAAGACGCACACGAAGCCTTAGGGGAGCCGCGTAATTGACATCGCGCTCCTTACATTCATCCACTTCATATTTAGGTTCGCCAAAACTGTAGTCAGTAAATTCCAACACCAGCGTCCCGGTAAAGTCCTGAATCGGGGAAATGTCATGAAACATATCCCGCAGCCCCTCTTCCATAAACCACTTGTAGGAATTCTGCTGAATCTCGATAAGGTTGGGCATATCAAGGACTTCCCGCAGCCGAGAATAGCTCCACCTTTCCCGCACCCCTACCTTCACTGGATGATGTCCCATACAGTCTCTCCCTTCCGATCATCTCTTTTCTTTGCTCAACATCCTCTTTTTTCTTGAATACGGAACCCGCTCTCAACTCAATGGGCCAAAAACAACTCAATGGGCCAAAAACAAAAGGCTCTGCGAACATTTGAAATTATGTTTAAAATATGTTTGGGAACATAGGAAAACGTTTACCCGGATAAACACTGAAAAGCAAGGCTCATAACGAACGGGCCTGCGCTTGCATATCGTTTGCCCATGGTAATCGCGCATGGGTGGCCTTACTTTAGCCGGGCAATCCCCTAGATCTTATTTACGAGACTAAGTTATATAGATACATTTAAACCTTTGTCTCCTCAACACAGGTTTTTGCAAAAACAAATAAGTATTTTACAACGGCAGTTATAAATTTTACCACTTGCAGATGCCGTTGTCAATAGTAAATTATAGAAAATAACAAATAGATTTCAGTCGTAGATCTCAGATCCATCTCAGATCGTAAATTCCCGTAAATTTCAGTGCTATATAGGGGAGTGCCTTGGCTGCACAGTGACTTTTTGCAGCGTAATCAAGCCTTATGTTCCGCAAAATATTTTAGAACATAAGGCTTTAGGGAGTGATGCACTAGCATGAGTCAGCATGAGCCAGCATGAGCGGGGGTGGATATTACTGTAGATCCTTAATATCAATAAAGGGCAGGGCGCCTCCGGTAACTGTTGGCATTTTGCCATCCCATTTGCGAATAGCTTCCAATTGCGCTTCGATCCTGCGCAATTCAACAAGCTCATTTGTTACCTCTTGTTTTTGCAAACGCAAGGATTCGGCTTCAGCCTTGGCCTGTTCGATTTTTTGTTGAGCTTCGATCTCGATACGCTGCAAATCCAAGGTGGCTTTCAGCACTTGCTGCTCAGCAACCTGTTTCTTTTCAATAGCGTCATTGAATTCGGCGCTGAATTGAAACTCCGTCAGGTTAATCTCATCAAGAACCATATAATAGGTTTCCAATTTTGCTCCCAAGGTTTCCTTGATCTTTAAACCGACCTCCGAACGCTTAGAAATAAGCTCCTCCGCTGTATACTGCGCCGTGACAGCCTTCAAGGCTTCCGCAATAGCCGGATCTAACACGCGCTCGGAATAATTTACGCCAACTTCACTGAACAGCCGGTTGATGCGGCTGGAATCCAAATGGTAGTTGACAGCAATAACTGTGTTAACAATTTGCAGATCTCGGGACGAGGCATTTTGCTTTGTTTCAATTTTTTGAACACGAACCTCCATGGGGCTAACTTGTTGAATAAACGGAACTTTCAAATGCAGGCCTTCCGTAAAAACAAAATCCTGCACTTTACCCAATTGAATCACAGCGCCGCAGTAACCCGGCTGAATAATCACCACAGTCTGAGATATCAGGATAATTAATAAAACCAATACGACACCAGCAACCACAAGCCAAAACCTAGAGTTTTTCCCAGAGGGGAAATTTACAACTTTCTCCAATACCCTCATCCTCACTTTCTTGTGAATTATTTAATAATTGCGCTAAAACTAAGGATAGTTGATCAGGTGAAATGCTACGCACTCACAGCTATCCTTTTTGAGATTCTCTTGCATTATACCACAGACAAAAAAATTTGTCTGTGCCCAAACACGTAAATATTTCTCCAAATATTTCATGAAACAGGGGAGTCAGTCCGGGATCGTCTTCTCATTTTTGCTTCTTGCACTGACAGAAACTTTAACATATTCAACTAAGAACAATATACCGGCGACAATCAGAGCTGAGCCAAGTCCTGTATAGAAGGTCTGGATCCAACTCGCCGGAATATTTGCGACATAGCGCATCCAGAGACCCAGACTCATCATAAATACCATCGTAAAATATCCTCTGGCACTCAAAAAATTGAAGAGACCGACCTGTTCTGCCTGGAAGGCCATGATACGCTTACAGTTCTTGCGTACGAAATTAATGAACATCAATAAGAATATCACGAAGACTGCTCCCGCAATAAGAATATAACTTATAGGCCACCCTTCGGCAGATGAGGACAGACCGGCGCGCAAAACCATGGTACCCGCTACACACATAACAAAGCTGGCTAGTATTAAAAGGTATCTTTTGGGGATAAAAAAACCTATGCCTAATGGATCTTCTCTTTTCATAACACCCTCCGTAAAAATATTCGATCTCATGTGTTAATTCTGTAATCTGAGGCAATCATACCGAAATACTTTGTGTGTGTCAATTTTGCTTCCCTATTGACATTTTGCTTCCCTATTGAATAAAAATCAATTCAAGCAGCTCAAGCATAGTTTGCGACGAAAGAGTATTAACTATTAGTAACTTACAGATGCGAAGCGTCAACAAAACAAGCTGAGCTGAGGCGGGCAAGCAGAGCGGGCGAACACTTAACGCGCTCCATGCTGAGAAATATCTGAGCATCGCGTACCGCGTCGCTCAGATATTTCCTCAGCAAAGTCGCTGCTTATAAATGTTCGCCCGCTCTGCTTGCCCTTTGTTCGAGGCTATTTTCTTCTGTTAAATCCCATTCCCTCATACACACGGACAGGATTCCCACGCTCCAAACGGGTATGCTCCAACCAGCGCAGCTGGGTAACACCATCTTCGCTTTTTTGGTTCATGTCTGCAATGAGGGCGCACAGTCGGTTTAACGCCAGCTTTTTGTTCATGTGCTGACTGCGGGCTTCGGTTGATTCCGCACTTAGCCCCAAGGGGACATAGATGGATCCAGGTATCGTCTCTTTTTTCCAGATAGTTATGAAACAGGTCGATCAGCAGCCGCGGTGTTGCCTCGTAGCCAAGCCAACCGATCAGTTTGTCGGACACAAGGGCGCGGTTGCGCCGTGCCCAGAGGAGGGCGATGTCGTGTTTTTGCAGATAGGCGATGGCTTCTGGGCTGTTGGGCTTCATGCCAACAACGTAATTCAGTGATTTGAATACTTCCTGGCCGTAGCCGCGTGAGCCGCTGTGTACCAATAAGATGATATTTTTTTGCGGCAGGTTCAGTTCGGCAAAATCCTCCGGGCTAAACACTGTCTCTATCTGCTGAAATTCGGCAAAGTGGTTGCCGCTGCCAAGAGTGCCGAGGTCGCTGATCGGGCTTGGCTCAGGATAAGGGTTCACTGTCGCAATGTCGGCGAGAGCGGGGATATGGTTGAGGCGCGACAGCCAGCGTTTTTCGCTGTATTTGCCAATGTCCAGGCCGGTGTCAAAGAGCCCCATGCCGCAGCCGATGTCGCCGCCGATAAGATGCGGGTAAATGATATCTTGAGTTTCCAAAGCCATGCCTACCGGGGATTTGCCGGCATGCAGGTCGGGAAGTCCGACAGTCCGGAGAACGCCCGGCAGCTTCGCCACGGCTTGCAGCTGGGATAAGGCTGTGGATTCCAGCCAGTTTTTTTCGCAGGTAATCATATGGTATTTGTGTTCGTTCAAAATGGTTTTCCTTTCAATTTTAAAGTTGTGATTGTTTTTTGCTGAGTGGGACTTGAGTAAAAATGGACGCAAAAAAACTGTGACAACTCTGCCACAGCCCAATAGGCCCATCTGGAGAATTGTCAAGGGTCAAAGCAAATATTTTGTCAAAGCCGAGCTCGCCATAACGAACTCGGCCCCAATACGTAAAGTTCCAACCTATTTCCGTTCACCTAGGTCGAGATCATATCCTATTTGATTTCGACAGTCGCCCCAGCTTCTTCCAACTTCGCCTTAATGTTGTCGGCCTCATCGCGGCTGACTTTTTCTTTAACCGCCTTGGGAGCGCCATCCACGATCTCTTTGGCCCCTTTCAGGCCGGAACCTGTCACTTCATTGACAACTTTGATCACACTCATTTTGGCCCCGCCCACATTGGTCAGAATAACATCAAATTCTGTCTGCTCAGCTTCTTCGGCTGTAGCAGCAGGAGCACCCGCGGCAGGGGCGCCGGCCATAACCATAGGTGCAGCTGCGGTAACCCCAAATTTTTCTTCAAAAGCTTTAGAAAGCTCAGAGAGCTCCAAAACGGTGAGTCCTTCAATCATCGTCAGAATCTCATCAATCTTAGCCATTTTTATCCTCCAATTTAAAATATTTTAATCAAACCATCCTATCAGCTGCCTTCGCTTCTCATCCGATGCAAATCGTTCAGAGCGTAACTGACATTGCGCAGCGGCCCTTGCAGGCAATTTGCCATTCTGGAAAGCGGCGCTTGCAGCAGTCCCGCGATTTTGCCGAGAAGCTGCTCCCGCGACGGCAGTTGGGCCAGCTGCGTTACCCGGTCCATGGGGATGACACTTCCTTCAACGACACCTGCCTTGATTTTCAATTGCTTATGTTTGTTCGCAAATTCAACCAACAGTTTCGCCGGAGCCACAGGATCCGCGCAAAAAGCAATGGCTGTCGGCCCTTTGAGCTCAGGAACCAGCTCATCATAGCCGAGCTCTTGAATCGCCCGTATCACCATGGTGTTTTTCAGAACGCGGTATTCTACTTGCTCTGCCCGCAGCTTCGCGCGCAGTTGTGTGACCTCAGCCACCGTTAACCCCCTGTAGTCGGCCAGAACCACGCCTTTGGCGTTTTCAAACTTGGACTTGATATCTTCAACAATGCGTTGTTTGGCTGCAATATCAGGCATGATGGTATTCCTCCTTTCTTTTCCCAGTCCAGTCAAACACATAATAGAACCCTCTGCACCATCGGAGGCAACCCCGTTGACTTAAAGCTGAAGGATATCAACTTCGTTGATCATATCAACTCGAGGCAGTCTCTGTTCTTACAGAGGGCGCTTATGATCAGAGCATCTCACTCATTTCACAACAAATGCGCTTTCCACCTCGGCAGGAGAGTGTATTAAGCCTTATTCCAGAAAATTTTTCCGCATGGGGCTCCTGCTGTCTGCAGCGGTCTATTCAGTTGTCCGGTTCTTTCAATCTGGTTTATTTCAACCCCTGAAATAGTCGTGCAGTTATGCCAAATATCTCAGAGGATTGATTTTCACAGCCGGTCCCATAGTTGACGAGAGAGTCACGCTTTTGACATATTGTCCCTTCGCGACAGCCGGTTTGGCACGCATGACAACTTCGGCTATGGTTTTGTAATTCTCAAGGAGTTTTTCCTCGGCAAAAGATGCTTTGCCGATCGGCGCGTGGATAATCCCGGCCTTATCAGCACGGTATTCTACTTTACCGGCCTTAATCTCGGCAATAGCTCTGGCAACATCGAAAGTCACTGTGCCTGTCTTGGGGTTAGGCATAAGACCCTTTGGTCCCAGAAGTTTACCCAAGCGGCCCACCAATCCCATGAGATCAGGTGTTGCCACAGCCACTTCAAAACCAAACCATCCTCCCTGGATTTTTTGGATCATATCTTCTGCTCCCACGAAGTCCGCGCCGGCTTTCTCCGCTTCATTGGCCTTCTCCCCTTTGGCGAACACCAAGACACTGCGGGTTTTTCCTGTGCCATTCGGCAGCACCACCGCTCCGCGAATCTGCTGATCCGCGTGCCGGGTATCAATACCCAAACGGAAAGCGACTTCGACGGTTTCATCAAATTTCGCGTTGGCATTCTTTTTTGTCATCGCCACCGCTTCCTCCGGGTCACACAGGTGAAGCGGATCATAGGATTTCAGAATATCCTGGGTTCGTTTTCCCACTTTAGCCATAAAAATTTTCCTCCTTGTGGTCTTTGAGGACGATCCGGTATCTCAAGGCCCTCTCCCACTCAATTTTTTACCAGACTACATAAATCCGCACTAGGCTTCCACCTCAATGCCCATACTTCGCGCAGTCCCTTCCACCATGCGCATAGCCGCTTCCACGCTGGCCGCGTTTAAGTCGACCATCTTCGTTTCCGCAATTTCTTTAACCTGAGCACGGCTCACTTTAGCCACTTTCACCCGATTCGGCGTTGCCGAGCCAGAAGGCACATTAGCCGCTTTTTTCAGAAGCACTGAAGCCGGAGGCGTTTTAAGGATAAACGTAAAGGAACGATCCTCATAAACCGTGATTTCTACAGGAATCACAAGACCCGCTTGGTCTTTCGTTCTTTCGTTATATTCCTTGCAAAAACCCATAATATTCACACCATGCATCCCCAGGGCCGGACCTACCGGCGGCGCCGGATTGGCTTTGCCCGCTTCAATCGCCAGCTTCACCATGCCAACAACCTTCTTTGCCACCATTCTCACCTCCTTTCGTCAATGTGCATTCATGATAACTTTTCCACCTGGCCAAAATCAAGCTCTACAGGGGTTTCGCGCCCAAACATGGAAACCGTCACTTTCAGCTTGGCCCGGTCTTCAACTACCTCGCTCACAACACCAATAAAATCCTGAAAAGGACCGTTGGTCACACGAATGGACTGGCCCACATCGATATCGATCCGGGTTCGCACCTTTTCCAAACCCATTTGACGCAAGATCGCGGCTACCTCCGTTTCCAACAAGGGAACCGGCTTGCTGCCGCTGCCCACAAAGCCTGTCACGCCAGGAGTATTCCGGACTACATACCACGAATCATCCGTCATATCCATTTCTACAAGGACATATCCCGGAAAGACTTTACGCTTTGTAATCTTCTTTTTTCCGTTTTTGATTTCGATTTCGTCTTCCATAGGAACAAGGACACGGAATATCTTTCCTTCCATGCTCATGGATTCCACTCTTTTTTCCAGATTTGCCTTGACCTTGCTTTCATATCCGGAATACGTATGAATGACGTACCAGTTTTTTGTCATGCAGAAAACAGCCTCCCCAAAGTCTGCACGGGTCTAACACTTCATTCTTGCCATTGCGCAGGACTTCATTGTTACACCCCTTCCATGATCTTATCGACCAAGAACAAATTCCATCCCGCTAAATAAAACCAGATCTATGACCCCAATAATCGCGGCCATTATAGCCACTGAAACCAACACGACAGCTGTATAAATCAGAAGCTGTTTGCGAGTCGGCCAATGAACCTTCTTAAGCTCCAAACCGACCTCGCGAAAAAAATTTCCTATTTTACCAAACCCGGGTCGTTTTTTTGCTGTCCCTACGCTCTTTGCCACATTATCACTCCATACTTTCCTTCTTGATAGATTTATTTACCTTCCCGATGTGTGGTATGCGTCTTGCATGTCTTACAGTATTTCTTGATTTCCAGGCGATCCGGATCGTTCTTTTTGTTCTTCATTGTCTGATAATTTCTATTTTTACACTCGGTACACGCCAGGGTGATTCCCAATCTCGCCCCAACTGCCATCACAAACACCTCCCCGGCAACAAAATAATGACTTGTTATTACAAGTCGCTCCGTTCAATCTATCATAGGTCGAGTAGCTTTGTCAACAATTCCGGGGGGATTTTTCTGAAAACCTACTTCCCCCGAAACCTCCGCCACCGCGCCTCAGCGATATCCTCTCCCGAATACCCGCGCCATCGCTTCAGAGCCCCAGACAGAGTTTCTGCCACAGCTCTGATTGCTTCATCGGGAGTTAGGTGCGCCCCTTCGGATCCTTCCCGGATAATACCGTCCACAATCTCCAGTTCTTTAAGATCTTCCGCTGTCATTTTCATCATTTGGGCCGCTTCTTGGGCGCGGCTGCTATCCTTCCAAAGGATGCTGGAAAATCCTTCCGGAGACAGGATGGAATACACCGCGTTAGCCAGAATATGAACCTCATTCGCAACAGCCAGCGCCAGCGCGCCGCCGCTTCCGCCCTCGCCGAGAATAATCGAAATAATAGGAACCTTGAGAGACATCATAGCCTTCAAATTCTCAGCAATGGCCTGGCCTTGTCCACGCTGTTCAGCTTCGACTCCACAGAAAGCCCCCTGAGTATCCACAAAACAGATCACCGGACGGCCAAATTTTTCCGCCTGACGCATGAGGCGCAAGCTTTTGCGAAATCCCTCCGGATTGGTGGAACCAAAGTTGCGGAAGATCTTCTGTTTCATCGTCTGTCCCTTCTCCTGACCAATGACCGTCACAGGGACACCGTCAAAAGTCGCAATGCCGCCAATAATAGCCGGATCATTAGCAAAGGCGCGATCCCCCTTGAATTCAAGAAGATCCGGAAACAAGGCTTTCATATAAATCCGTGCTGTGGGCCGGTCCGTACGGCGCGATAGTTGGACTTTTTCCCAAGCCACATTCGTTATATCCCCAGAAATCGTATCTTTTTCGGTATGATTTTCTCCGGGACTGCCGTCGCTATACCCATCGCTTTCTTCCTGCACATCCTTTTTTGTGCTGCTGTCGTATTCTGCACAGTTTATGCTGCTATGGCGTCCCTCTTCAACTTCTCCCCTGCTTCCTGTGTGCATAGCCAAGATCTGAGCCAGCACAGAACGCATCTCTTTGCGCTCCACAATACGATCTACAAACCCATGCTGCAGCAAAAACTCTGCTGACTGAAACTCATCTGGCAATTTTTGGTTAATCGTCTGTTCAATAACCCGGCGGCCGGCAAACCCGATCAGAGCTCCCTTTTCCGCCAAAATGATATCCCCCAGCATGGCAAAACTCGCCGTCACCCCACCCGTTGTCGGATGGGTCGCCACCGCTACGTAGAGCAGCCCCGCCTCAGCCAGCTTTGCCAACGCTCCGCTCACCTTCGCCATTTGCATGAGAGAAACAATCCCCTCCTGCATGCGTGCGCCTCCCGAGGCACAGAAGATTACCACCGGCAGAGACGCCTTGATGGCCCTTTCGATGGCCAGTGTGATTTTTTCACCTACCGCCCATCCCATGCTGCCCATCATAAAATGACTATCCATGATAGCCAGCACGACCTTGTGTCCGTCAATGGCCCCCACGCCGGCCAGCACAGCTTCGTCAAGGCCGCTGGCCTCAGCGATTTTCTGTTTCTTTTCCAGGTATCCCGGAAACGCTAACGGATCAATTTCCCCAAAATCATCGACAAAAGGGACAAAACTGTCCTCATCACATATCTGATACATACGCTCCACCGCTTTCAACGGAAAATGATAGCCACAGCCTGGGCAACACTGCAGATTCTTTTCAACATTATCATGGTAAATAATTTTCTTGCAGCCGGCGCATTTTTGCCACATACCGTCAGGAATGGCTGTGCGCGGAATGCGAGCCGCCGGAACCGTAGCATACTGTCTCTTTTTACGAAAGGCATCCATCAGTGACATTTCGAATCTTCACCTCACTTTACACAAAGATGAGTATCAATAAAAGACGTGTCAGCCGTTCCTCCCCTCACCTCCGGGGTGGTCAACAAAGTCTTATGATATTCAATATTGGTATCCACGCCCTCTATAGTCAACTCCTGCAGGGCAGCCAGCATTTTCTTCAGAGCCTCGTCCCGGGTCGGCGTATGCACAATCAGCTTACCCAGCAGCGAATCATAATAGGGCGGCATCGTGTACCCCTCATAAACACACATATCAAAGCGCACCCCCGGTCCTCCGGGAAGATGCAAATAAACAATCTTCCCACAGCTGGGGCGAAATCCCTGCTCTGGAGCCTCCGCATTGATACGGCACTCCAACGACACCCCCGAAAAACTCACATCTTGCTGCTCATAACGCAACGGATACCCCGCCGCGGCCCGCAGCTGTTCCTTGACCACATCGATACCCGTCACCATTTCAGTGATGGGGTGTTCCACCTGAATGCGCGTATTCATTTCCATGAAGTAATACTTCATATCCTGATCCAGCAAAAACTCAACAGTCCCCAAATTCTTATAGTCCACAGCCTGAGCCGCCCGCACAGCTGTCTGACATATGGCATCGCGCACCTCAGGAGACAGCGCCGGAGACGGCGTCTCCTCAAAAACCTTCTGATTGCGTCTTTGCAGCGAGCAATCCCGCTCCCCCAAATGAATGATGTGGCCCACCTCATCAGCCAAAATCTGGACTTCAATGTGCCGTGTACGGGTCAACATTTTCTCAATATAGAGACGACTGTCGCCAAAAGCCGCCTGAGCTTCCCCTTGAGCCTGAATAAAAGCTCCCGCCAGATCCTCTTCCCGGGCAACGATACGGATACCCCGCCCCCCGCCGCCGGCCGCGGCTTTTAGAATAACCGGGTACCCCATATCCTTGGCTAAAGCCTCTGCTTCCTCCTGGCTCACAGCCTGGCCGGATCCGGGAATGACAGGAACACCACAGGCCTTCATCGTATCCTTCGCCCGGATTTTATCTCCCAATAACGCAATGGTCTGAGAAGCCGGCCCAATAAATTTGATCTGACACTCCTCGCACATATGAGCAAACTGGGCATTTTCCGCCAAAAACCCCACACCGGGATGGATCGCCTGAGCGCCGGAAAGCAGCGCGGCGTTCAGGATATTGTGCATATTCAGATAACTCTCCGCAGAAGGCGCCGGGCCCACACAGATGCTCGCGTCCGCCAGCCCCACATGCAGAGCTTCCGCGTCCGCTTCCGAATAGACCGCCACACTTTGAATATTCATTTCACGACAAGCCCGGATAATGCGCACGGCAATCTCACCGCGGTTCGCAATAAGGATTTTGTCAAACATGTTATTCATCTCCAACCCTAAAAGTCATCTCGCCTTCACAGGCGCGCCGGCCGTCCACAGTTGCCACGCCACTGCCCACGCCGATACCCGCGCGGATTTTTTGGATTTCCACTTCCAGTCTCAGGACATCCCCCGGAACTACCGGACGGCGGAAACGGGCATTTTTTAAGCCCCCGAAGAGAGCAATTTTCCCCGCATATTCGGGAAGAACCAACAGAGCCACGGCGCCCACTTGAGCCAGAGCCTCCAGGATCAATACTCCGGGCATGATAGGATACCCGGGAAAATGCCCTTGAAAAAAAGGCTCATTGACTGTGACATTTTTAATGCCTACAGCCCGTTTTCCCGGGTCGCAGGATTCAATACGATCCACCAGCAGGAAAGGATATCTGTGTGGAATAATCTTTTGAATTGCCTGAGAGTCCATGGTGTTCAAATGAGAGTTCATGTCGTCCAAAACCGATCACCTTCCTCTAATACCCATTTATTTCTTGACAGGTATCAACTTTTTCGTATCTTAACCAAGTGTTGCCCATACTCTATCAAGGCCCCATCTTCAGCCATAAATTCAATAATTTCCCCGGCCACCTCAGCCTCAATAACATTCATGAGTTTCATCGCCTCCACAGCACACACAGCCTGCCCCACCGTGACCCTATCTCCCGGTTCCACAGGATCATAGCCAAGAGCTTGGGTCGAATAATAAGTTCCCACCAGAGGCGATTTGATATAGACAACATTCTCTTCCTGCTCCGGTGTGGCAGGAGGCGCCCCTGGTTTGGGAAATCCTTGAGGAATCTGTAGGAGCGGCGACACGAGAGAGCCTGATCCATTTTGCGCAGATCCCAGGCTTGGCCCCGAATCAGGCCCCATAACGTTGGGGTGACCCACAACGTTGGGGTGAGCCACAGCGCCGGGGCCCGTTGCACCCGGCTGACCCGTGATGCCGGACTGGCCTGCACTACCGGGCGGGCCGGCTGTGCTGCCCCCATTAAGTGCAGCGGGCTCCGAACTCACTCCCCTACCCAGG
This sequence comes from Peptococcaceae bacterium, assembly GCA_009782825.1. Lineage (GTDB taxonomy): Bacteria > Bacillota > Desulfitobacteriia > Desulfitobacteriales > Syntrophobotulaceae > WRJI01. The sequence continues at coordinate 58,097 of WRII01000002.1, read as the reverse complement.
GTTTGATTCTCTAAACGAATGCGAACCCCTTGTTCTTCAATCTCCAAGCAGGACAACGAAGACATATTGACCATACGAATGAGCTGTTCAATCAAAAGAAGATCCATAATCATTCATCCCATTTCTTAAAGATTATCGAAGCATTATGACCGCCAAACCCCAAGGAATTGGACATTACATAGGTAAGTTCTTGACTGCGGCTAACCTGAGGAACATAATCCAAGTCCAAATTTTCATCCGGAACCTTATAATTGATGGTGGCTGGGATAAGACCTTCCTGCAACGCCTCCACACAAATCAATCCCTCCACGCCTCCGGCTGCTCCCAGCAAGTGACCAAACATAGATTTGCTTGAGCTGATGGGAACCTCATAAGCATAAGACGCAAAAGCACTCTTGATCGCCCGGGTCTCCGTCAAATCATTGTACTCCGTGCCTGTACCATGGGCATTGATATAAGAAATCTGTGAAGCTGCGATCCCGGCGTCACTCAAAGCTAAAGTTATGGCGCGGGCAGCTCCCTTCCCTTCCGGCTCAGGCGCAGTAATGTGGTAAGCATCACAGGTTGTTCCATACCCTGCAAGTTCCGCGAAAATTTTTGCCCCGCGTTGACGGGCATGACTTAAGGTCTCCAAAACCAGTATACCCGATCCTTCCCCCAGGACAAACCCGCTGCGCTCTTTATCAAAAGGAATTGAGGCCCGCCCAGGATCCTTTTGAAGGGACAGAGCCATCATATTGGAAAACCCAGCCATGGCCACCGGTGCAATCGCGGCTTCGGAGCCGCCTGTGATGATCGCATCCATTTCATTGCGCTGCAGGAGACGAAAAGCGTCCCCAATCGCATTGGTTCCCGACGCGCAAGCCGTCACCACAGTGCTGCAAACCCCTTGAGCATTGAAGCGGATTGCCAGCATGCCCGGCCCAATATTACAGATAATCATCGGAACCATGAACGGAGAAACCCGCCCCGGCCCCTTCGTGGTATTCACGCCAATCTCCTTTTCCAATGTAGAAAGCCCGCCGATACCCACACCCAGGAGAACCCCCAAGCGTTCCGGCTCAATAGCCCCCGGCTGATCCAAGCCACTTTCCGCCATTGCCTGAGATCCGGCCGCCACAGTAAACTGACAAAACCGGTCGCTGCGCCGGCTCTCCCGTTTATCCATATACTCCAAGGGATCGAAATCCTTGACTTCAGCCGCAAGTTTTACATTATATTTTTCCGTATCAAAATGTGTAATGGGAGCAACGCCACACACGCCTTTTTTCGCCGCGCTCCAGAAATCTTGTATGTTGTTCCCGATGGGGCTCACAACGCCCCGGCCCGTTACAACAACTCTTTCCAACATGAATTCAGGCACCTCATTTCTTTGGTTTACAATGTAGAATTGGATCAATGGATATTATATCATCTTATAGGTGACCGCGTCGACCTTGGTGACCGCGTCGACCTTGGTGACCGCGTCGACCTTGGTGACTGCGTCGACCTCATTCGCCAGCTGTATCAGCAGCGCAAGCCCCCATCCACCACCAAAACCTGTCCCGTAATATAATCAGCATCCGGCGACGCCAAAAAAGCTGCCGCCCGCGCCACATCCTGAACTTGCCCCAGGCGCCCCAAAGGAATAGATTCAATATATTTCCCTTTAGCCTCTTCCGACAACTCCTGCGTCATATCCGTCACAATAAACCCAGGGGCAATGGCGTTGACCGTGACAGAACGGGGGCCCAACTCCCGAGCCAAAGATTTGGTCAACCCTATCAGGCCCGCCTTCGCCGCTGCATAGTTGCATTGTCCGGCATTGCCCATCAATCCGACCACCGAAGAAATCATAATAATTTTCCCCGATCGTTGTTTCATAAAAATCTTCGCCGCCGCCCGGGAACACAAAAAAGCCCCCTTCAAGTTCAAATCCAGCACCTCATCATAATCAGCTGCGCTCATGCGCGCCACCAAGCCATCCCGGGTCACTCCCGCATTATTAACCAACACATCGACACGGCCAAATTCCGCCAACACCGCTGCAAAGAGATTTTTCACATCCTCCTCAAGGGCCATGTTGCCTCGAACCACCAAAGCTCTGCCCCCTATGGCCTCAATCTCACTTTGAACATCCCGTGCCTGGTTCTCGCTCCTATGATAATTGATGACCAGGCACGCACCACGGCCCGCCAACTCCAAAGCAATCCCCCGGCCAATACCACGAGATCCCCCCGTCACGACACAGACCTTACCTTTCATATTCTTTTCCATGCTCTTACGCCCCCCATTATTCTCCATAAACATTTTCACAGCCGGATCTTCTCCCTCAAAGTATGTAGATCCGCACAGGAATTTATGGTCACCACCGTCGCCTGGCGATCAATCTTTCTGAGCAGACCCGTCAACACCCTGCCCGGACCCATCTCCACAAACACCTCCACACCCTCCGCCAAAAGACGCCGCATAGACTGTTCCCATAAGACAGGCCGCCGCACCTGGCGGGCAATCAAATCCACCGCATCCTGCTCCCTATAATACTCCGCCGTCACATTGGACACAACAGGGATGCGCGGAGCATTCACCTCCATCCGGATCAGCTCCTGCCGCAGCTTATCCTCCACACCGGCCAACAGGGAAGAATGAAAAGGCCCGCTGACAGTGAGAAGCCTCCCCCGCCCCTTATGCTCCTGGATCTTCTGGGCCAGAGCCTGCAGAGCCGTCACATCGCCGGCCGCCACAATTTGGCCCGGTGCGTTAAAATTCACCAATTCCACGACATCATTGTCCATGTGCTTCCTCACTTGCTCCGCGAGACCCTCCAACGCCTCCTTCTCCAGCCCCATCACCGCCAGCATACCGCCCCCTTGAGGGTACGCTTCCTCCATCCAGGCCCCACGCTTGCGCACAAGCGCCAGCGCCTCAGGCCAAGGCAGTACCTCCGCCGCCACCAGCGCCGACACTTCACCCAAACTAAACCCCGCCACAGCATAGATATCATCCACACTCTTATTTATGCAGGAACAAAATGCCCGCCACATGGCCACCTCCGTCAGCAAAAGGGCAGGTTGAGTGTGAGACGTCACATTGAGCTGATCCGCCGGGCCGTCAAAGCACAGATCCCGTATATCCGCCGCCCGGTCAAAAACCTCACGGCTCGCCTCAAAGCTGTCATAAAAATCCCGTCCCATACCTACAGCCTGAGCCCCTTGGCCCGGAAACAAAACCGCCAAACGAGGAGAGGCATGCCGGTCTCTCGTATTCCCATCCGTCTCGTGTGTATCACGTACAGGCTTTTCCATTATAGTAATATTTCCCCCTTACTCAAAGTTTTTCCTCAATCCCCGCCCCGCAACAGCTCCTGGGCCTGGGTCCTCATGGACTCGATAATCTCCCGGGCCGGCATCCTCCGTTTGACCAGGCCGGCAATCTGCCCCGACATAAAAGACCCCTTCTCCGTATCCCCCTCCACAGCCGCACAACGCAGAGAACCCGCAAAGAATTGTTCCATCTCTTCCAATGAAGCCCCTTGCCTTTCCATGTCCGAGCCAATTTTCGTCAATTTGTTTTTCAGGCAGCGTACAGGATGTGTAGAGCGTCCCGTCACCTCAGTCGACCGATCGCCGGCCTTCAGGATCATAGTCTTGTAGTTCTCGTGAACCTGGCACTCCTCCGCCACCAAGAACACCGTCCCCGCCTGAACGCCCACAGCCCCCAGCATAAAAGCCGCCGCCATACCACGTCCGTCAGCAATTCCGCCGGCCGCCACCACAGGAACCTTCACAGCATCCACAATCTGCGGCACCAAACACATGGTGGTCACCTCACCGATATGGCCGCCCGACTCACAGCCTTCCGCCACAATACCATCCACACCCGCCCGCTCCAGACGTACCGCCAGAGCCGCAGACGATAGAACACTGAGCACAGTAGTCCCGCTCTCCTTCCAAGCCGGAATATACTTAGCCGGATTTCCCGCCCCCGTCAGCACCACAGGCACACGCTCTTCACAGACCAATTGAGCCACATCCTCCACAGAAGGACTCATAAGCATCACATTGAGCCCAAAAGGCTTGTCCGTCAAAGTTCTCACTCGGCGGATCTCTTCACGCACCCAGCCGGCAGGAGCGTTAGCCGCCGCAATCACGCCCAAGCCCCCGGCTTCACTCACAGCCGCCGCCAGCGTACTCTCACTGACCCAGGCCATGCCCCCCTGAATAATAGGGATCCGAATATTCAATAAATCCGTCAGACGAGTTTTCATAACTTAAGGCCATTCCTTTCCTTATGTTTTGTTTTGTTTTGAGAGGAACACCCTTTCCACCAGGCAGTTCCAACTTCCCTCAAAGCTCAACCACCATAGCGCTGCACCCTAACCCTCCGCCAAAAGCCACCAGCAGAGCCAAATCCCCGGCCGCCACCCGGTGATCCTGACGCATTTCCGCCAGCACAATCGGCACACTGGCCGCCGACGTATTACCATAACGGTCAATATTTACAAAGAACTTCTCAGCAGGCCACCCTCCATTATGCACCACAGCATCTATAATGCGTTTATTCGCTTGATGGGGAATCACCCATTGAATATCCTCCATCGTCACTCCCGCTTTATCCAAAACCGCGTCCATACACTCTCGCATAGCTGTTACCGCATAACGAAAAACCTGCGTTCCCTTCATATGAACCAAGGGAACGCTCTCATCCTGAAGCTCCGGCACAAAATCAGGATTGATCTTTTCATAAGGAAACCTTCCCCCCTGACGTCTCAGTGTCAACGCGCCGGCCATATCCGGAGTCGTCCGCATAAAATAAGCGCCCGAACGCGGTTCCCCACCTCGGGAAATCACCACCGCTCCCGCGCCATCTCCAAACAAAACGCACGAATTGCGATCTTCCCAGTTAATAATGCGCGACAGCTTATCGGCCCCAACCACCAGAGCCGTAGAAAAGTTCCCTGCCTCCAGCATATCGCGAGCCGTTGCTATGGCAATACCAAACCCTACACAGGCGGCCCGGATATCGAAAGCCACCGCATCCTGAATCTCCAAAAGACCTTGAATCAGACAAGCTGTTGAAGGCATGACAACTTCCCCTGTCAATGTCCCCACAATAATCAGATCCACCTCATCCGGAGCTATCCCCGCATCATCTAAAGCCTGGCGAGACGCCGCCAGGGCCATATCCAAGAGAGTCTCCCGCACGGCAATCCGGCGGGAACAGATTCCTGTTCGTTCCCGAATCCACGCGTCACTTGTATCGACCAGCTTGGCCATGTCTTCATTGCTGATGGCTACATCGGGGACATAAAAACCGGTTCCCAGTAATTTAATTCCCATAAACACTCCTAACAAACCCCAATTGTCATCTGCGAGGTTTTTCTCTGATTTTTCATGTCTAATTTTGGGCCAACGATTACATGTTACTATTTTCCCCCTGAGGATGTCAATAAAAACTGGCACAAAAACGCACAAAAACTGGCACAAACTCATCGTGTATATTATAATTCAAACATGCTTAAAAAGTTGGCGCTCATTATCAATCCCATCGCCGGAAAGGGCCAATACGCCTCCGACATGCCAAGCATGGTGGATCTATTCTGCAAAAACGGGTATTCTGTCACCATCTATATGACCCAAAAAAAAGGAGATGCTAAGGCCTTTGCCCGCATGTACGCCCAGGAATACGAGACAGTAGTCTGCTGCGGCGGAGACGGGACTCTCAGCGAAACCGTCAACGGCCTCATGGGGCTGAAAAACCCACCCCCCCTCGGCTACATTCCCGTAGGCACAGTCAACGACTTTGCCAACAGCTTGGGATTGCCCAAAAACCTCAAAAAAGCGGCGGACATAATTTTGGAAGGTCACCCTATGGCCATTGACATCGGAATGCTTGGGGACGCGTATTTCACCTATATTGCCGCTTTCGGCGCCTTTACAGACGTTTCCTATACAACCCCTCAAGAAGCCAAAAACATCCTGGGTCACTTAGCTTACATTCTGCAGGGGATGTCCCGGCTCAGCGACATCCCCCCCTGCCGCGCTGCCATACAGTATCGTCAAGGCGCCCTAGAAGATGACTACATTTTCGGCGGCGTCACCAATTCCATGTCAGTAGCCGGTTTAGTCAAGCTCAGCCCCGACACAGTCAGCTTAACAGACGGCCTGTTTGAGGTCTTGCTCGTCAAATCTCCCAAAAATCTTGCTGATTACCAAAAAATCATCGGAAGCCTTCTTACCCGGGAGTATGATCCAGCCTGTGTAACCTTCCTGCACACCTCCGAAATCACCTTTCAATTTGACACCCCGATCCCCTGGACACTAGACGGAGAAAACGGCGGCAAACATGAATCTGTTGCCATCCGCAATTTACAAGGCAGGCTCTTGGTACTCACATAAGGAGGTACTGACCACCACTGACCACTGACCCCTGACCACTTGCGGGCGTAGCCCGCGTTATTGAAGCGGCGTCAGACTAATCCGTTTCAACTGGGTCAGCTCAACAAAAGCATCGACCAAATGCGGATCGAACTGCGTTCCCGATTTTTCCTGCAGCTCCCGCAGCGCATGATCCAAAGAACACCCGCTGCGATAAGGCCGTGTGGACGTCATCGCATCAAAAGAATCCGAGATCGCCAGACACCGGGCCGAGATCGGGATCTCTTCCCCGCGGATGTTACGCGGATACCCCGTGCCATCCCAGTTCTCATGATGGCCTATCACAGCCGGCAGCACATATTGCAGCGTCGGCAAATGCTTAATGATGGTCACAGACATATCCACATGCCGCCGCATAATCTCCAGCTCATCCTCCGTCAAACGCCCCACCTTTTTCAGAATATCCTCCGGAATCCCAATCTTGCCGATATCATGAAGCAGAGCCGCTTCCATAATCGCTTTAACATGCCAATCATCCAACCCGATACCGGCTGCCAAAACCGACGCATATTCCGCTACTTTTTGAGAATGTCCATAGGTATAGTAATCCTTCGTTTCAATGGTTGCCGTAAGGGCAAAAATCGCTGAAGAATGAGAAATCGATTCGCCGAGAGCTGACGGCAAACGCAGGTCGCCAATCGCTTCCAGATGTCCCGGAACAACCGGGACATCTGTCATGCTCGGAGCATACGTCATGTTTGGACCGTAAATAACAACCGTATTTTTCCCGGAATTTTTTGCGGAATAAAGAGCAATATCTGCGCGCTGGAGCAGCTCTTCACCATTGGGCGCCGCTTGCGGATAGGTACATATCCCCGCACTGATGCTGAGAAAACGATGGGCGTCCCCAGGTCCGCCATGGAACGTGCGCTGCACCGCCTGCCGAATCTTTTCCGTTAACATCTCGGCCCGCTCAGAATCATAGAAAGGCAAAATAATAACAAATTCTTCACCGCCATAACGGGCCGCTACACCGCAGTCTCCCACTTGGGCCTTTAAGATTGCCGCCACAGTTTCCAGAGCCTTGTCTCCTTCCACATGCCCGTACATATCGTTATAGAGTTTAAACATATCCAGGTCCAGCAAAACCAGCGACAAAGGATTTTCCCCAACTTCCTGGATTTGCTGTCTCAGCTCCCGATAAAAATGCCGATGATTAAACAGCCCCGTTAAAGAGTCCGTATTAGCTTCACTTTTCGCCCGCTCATAAGAAAAAGCATTGTCAAGGGCTACAGCTGTCGATCCTCCCAAGGAAAGAAGCAGATCCATGTCCTCGATGGTAAAAGTCGAGCCATCCTGTTTCTTGGAAAGAATCAGCATGCCAATCAAATGGCTGCGGCTTTTGAGCGGCACCGCCAATTCCAAATCCATATCATCAATACACTCCATTTCCGAATCCCACAGGGCCTTGAAAATAGGCAGCGTCCGGATATGATCACGGGTAAGACAGGTGTTGTTATCATTCAGCCATGTTGCCATAGGGTTATCCCCGGCAAACACATATCCCCGTCCTGCCACCTCCAAGGCGCCGGCGCTGAGGGTGTACGTATCGTTGTCCCTATCATAAAGCGCCAGAAACACATGGCTGACCCGCAAAACGCTCTTGACAGCCTCCAGAAAAGTATCTGTGATCTCGTCCAATTCCAATTTATTTGCCAGGTTGACACTGAACCCGAACAGCCACTGCCGCTGTTGGTATTCTGTGGAAATAAATATTTTGTCAATATCCCGATTAAACTTTACATACAAAGAATAAACACCGCATATAGAAAGGGCTGTCACTGCAGGAATCACATACATTTTTAGAGTCTCATCAAGGGTCAGAGACAAATAAATATAGCCCAGGACAAGCAGTCCCATGCAGAAGAGCAAAGCCGCCCCTTTTTTAAAGACAAATTTAAATTCCAGCATACGGTATTTATAGATAGAAATCATAATACACACAGCATTGATAACCCCCGCCAAAACCCCAAGAGAGTATTGGTTCAGCCACGGAAGCGCCATAAGAATAATCGCTGCGACAATAATCACATTGCCGGCAATGATCGCCTTGATCCCATCGGCTTTCAGCGTCTTTTCCAGAACCTTGAGGCAGTACGCAAAGCCTATAGCCAGCAGGATTACCGCATACATGAAAGCAAAAACAACGCCCCATTCCCATTTAACATCAAAATAATGAGCCGGAACCAGACGCCCATCGACCATTTGGGGAATCATTTGGACAGTGACTTGCGAAAACATCTGGCCTGTAAAATTTAAGATTAGAGAAACAGCCGTCCCAATGTAGCCTATATACTTCAGGAGATGGCTGTGGAAATCGCTAAATAAAGCCATAAAATGATAAACAATCAGGGGCAAAAAGATTATAGCAGCTGCCATGATCCTGTTCCAAAACAATGTGCCGGGCGGCAAATCAAATCTCATAAACAACGAAGCCGTTGTCCATATCATATAGAGAGCTACCATTAAGATCGCAATTTTCACCAGTTTATCCTTTTTGGAAAACGCAAAGACAACCAGCAGAAAACTGTAGCTGATCAGCGAAACACTATGTATAAGCCAAATAAAGAAATCCAGCATGTCTCCTCCTAACACAAAAGTTCAGATATCACCCCGGCCGGCGGATCAATTTTTCGCAGCGTACATCCTTTGGCACTTTCATACCCGGAAATAACTCCATGAGACAGCATTGTCACCACCAGCGGATCACTCCCCAGCAGCGCCTCCAAATCTTGTTCATCAAGATTTACATATCTGAAATACAGGGTCAATTGATCCCGGATTGTTTCCGCATCAAGCATATGAGTGAGGGAATCCTCACCCATTTCAATATAGAGATGCAAAAACGGTTTATGATCCGCATTATATTCCTTGACAGCAACCCAATCCCCCAAAGGAAGGCCGGACAAGTCAATAGCCTGTTGAATGGTCTTCTCAGTAATCCTGATGAACCCCGCGATATCAATAACAGCAGATACCCGGTTCACATATCTGAATTGAGGGAACAGGATACCATCCTCGTCATTCTTAACCGATAGGCATTGGAACACATAGCCTGCCCTGTACCGCAAGAAGGCCCCTCCTTTAAAATTAGAAAAAACCAGTTCGTAAGTATCCCCTTCAACCAATTCATCCATGAGCGAAGTCTTGGGCACATAGTGAGGATCCCTGTCACACAGAGCCCGCTCCGATTCCGGAATAAACTCATAAAAACACACATCCGGGAACAGGACCATTCCCCCATCCTTACTCCATACATCAGCGGCAATGCAGGAAGGCTCAGCGCCGCCAAAAACCTCTAACGGTTTAACCCCCCAACACTTCTCCATATGATCCCTGAGATGAACCGCATCTGTTCCCGCATAAATCAGTCCCTTGAGATCCAATATATCCTTAGGCAGAATATCCTGATGCCAAAATTTTTTACGGATTAAAGCCAACAGAAGTTTAAAATTCACGATAAATGAATTTTGGAACAAGCTTCCGAACAAAATCCTGGAAGATATGTCATGAAATTGTTCACTTGCCTTCACAACGAAACTCCCCATGCCACAAAAAATATCGATACCGCCACTCATTCCCATATATAACCCCATTCGGTTTCTTTGGTGAAAAGAGATCCCTTCCACCTCTTTTGGATCCGGCAAGAAAGTCACATCAATTTCCCCATCCAAAACATAGGAAATCAAGCCTGTCATATAAGGCAAAGACGCCATACAATGAAGAAAGCGGTCAAAACGCCGCAAGGAAAAACTCCCCTTTTTTTTGCTGGTCGCGAGCAGGACAATGGCAATAATAACCGTTCGATACACCTTGATCATTCCCTCGCTATACGGAATCAGCTTGACAGGAGTGATCCCCCCTTCCCATGTCGTTTCAATCCACATAACCGGTTCCGTCGGCAAAGCCGATATATTTCTTTTCAACAGAATATCCGCATAATCATCATAAGTCGTTAACGGAACCAACCGGCGAAAGTCTTCCACAGACGCCGGTTTCTTGTTTTGCATCAGCCGTTGTCCCAATTCGCAGCTATGCATGAGTTCAATCTGTTCCATCATAAGCCGTCTCTGAATCTCCATATACTCTCTCAAAGTCAGATCCGCAAAGCCACAATATCTCTGCCAAATCTCTTTATACTTTTTTTGTTTCAAGAGCTCATTCAACGTCATACCAACCTGGCCCTATCTATCGAATTTTCAACAATTTTGAGACAACTTTGGGACTATAAGAATAATCTTGAATAATCTTGAGACAATAATCATAATTTTCAGAAAAATATATATCGATATTTCATTATATAAAACAGCTTACACATTGTCAATTGAATTCGTCATGGGTCTTCAGAATCAGCCCCAAAAGACACGGGTATCTGATCCACTCCACGCCTTCCTCTTGACGCTGCGTCACAGGAACCTGCCACCCTTCCGGATAGTCGCAAGAGACAGACAAAACATCCTGACACATCTCCCCCAATATGGAAAAAACACGGGGCGCCGCTGTTCCGATACCCGTCACATAGACCTCCCGAAACAGGGATTTCTCTTCCTCAAGCCACCCCTCATCACTCTGTCCAGATCTTTCAAGGGGGTGGGATCTCTGGCTATTTTGATAAATTTGAATCAACTCCTGGATCTTGTCGGCCACTCGTTTAAAGCTTGCCCTTTGCCCCCCGTCAGAAAAGAGAGAATCCAACTCATCCTCGTTTCTCTCCTGCCCTTGCGCCTTGTCGCATACACGCATCGCTAAAACCTCTTTCTTGCGCAGCCGCTGCAAATCCAACGCCGTCAGATCCAGGGAAAAAGGAAGATTTTGGTAAGGAATAAAAAGAGCCTCCAATTTGGGTTCTGTAATTTTCGGGCTCACCACCGCGAATTCCGGAAAAATTTCGGCCATATTATCCGTCAGCCGAAGGTCTTCGGCCCGCTGAAAAGCTTCGGCCCGCTGAAAAGTTTCAGCAAGTCGAAGGCCTTTAATTCCCCCCGCCTGTTGCCCCCCTGCACCAGGATAGTCCGAGTCCGGCGCCTCCTCATCTTCACCCTGATCCTCATCCGTCTCAAAACCCAGAGACCGGCTGATCAGCTTTTTCAGAGGCATCCCTCCTCCCAAAGGAAAAACCTTCTGGCCCGGAAATTTCTCCAATTCCTTCAAAGCCCTAAAAAGATGGCTCAACGCCACAGTGACAGCAGCGTAAGAAACAACCTCCCCCTTCTCCACCAAAAAAACATGTCCCAATGTGCTGCCCAGATCCACAACAGCCATATCCTGAGATCTCTGCGGATCCATTTCCTCAAACAACCGCATAAAACACTCACAGGCAATGTTAATCGACGCCAGCTCAATCCCCAGCTGCCCCACGATTTCATAAATTCTTGTCAAGAGATCCTTCGGCAGCGCCGCCAGCAAAATCCGAATACGTTCAAGATCACCTTGCTCAAAAAATCCAGCCACCTTAAAATTAATAACATAGTCATCCTTATCACAGTCAAAGTAATTTGAAATATTATCTTTAAAATGCTTTTCCAACGTTTTTCCTGAGACCCGGGGAAAATCAATAAAATCTGTCAGAACAGCAGCCGAGTCCAGAGCCACCTTAAGGCGGGAAGGACCCGTGGCGAACTGCCCCATCCATTCTTTAATCTCCCCCACATCCCAACCTTCATTCCGGAAAAAAGGCATATCAAATTCCCGGAAAGCCTTCAGGGTCATTTTGGATGAAGTCGTTTCCAACAAAGCCATAATCCATGTTGAATCCTTGGCCACCACCAGCCATGTTTTTTCTAAAAGGCTCAAGTCATCCCCCCCTAACCCATTAAACCAGGATCTTCCATGAAAGCGGCATATGTTCCATAAGCATCAGAAGCTCCTGCCGGCAATCCTGAGTGGTTTGAATCAAAACGATTCCCTGCTCTTTATCTAATGTCGTGATGACTCCCATATGTCCCAGACCTTCAACAAGTCTCACCAAAAGATTGATATCCGTCCGCCGCACCATGGCCCGTATTAGAACATCCACACCTATCCTAACCCTTTCTGACTCTTTCTAACTCTTTCCACACAAGCACAAAAGAGAAAATTCATCCAAGTATTTATCCGCAAAGGACACCCTCACTTTCATTTTTGCATGGCGCGCTGCCTCCAGAAGGGTGTTCTGCTCATCCCACATTCTATCAACTGTTATTTTTTGCGGAGCCCGAATCGGAGACAGAATTTCGATATCATCGCCCCTGGCAAAAAAATTGCGCTGTTCAACCCAGGCTCCTTCCGGTGCGAGAGACATACATTCATCCGGGGACAATCCCCGGCCAACAAAGGTATGTTGGCAGAACGGTTCCGCCGACTCCCCATCAACCATCCCCGCGAATTCCCCACCCTGGAAAAACCCTGTGGTGAAGGGCCGGTGGCTCACCTTATCCAACTCTTGCCGCCACCCCTCCATCTTCTCATAAAAGGCCTCCTCCCCTTGATCCCAATAAGTATCTATAGCCTCGCGGTACACCTTCACCGTTCTGGCCACATAATGCAAGCTCTTCATGCGTCCTTCAATCTTCCAGCTCGCCAAGCCCAATCGAGCCAATTCCGGAACTTGAGATAACAGACACAGATCCCGGGAACTCAAAATATAAGTTCCCCGGCTGTCTTCCTCAAGGGGCATAGGCTCTCTCCGTGGCTTCCCATGTTCATTCGGCATCTTTTCCTCTACAAGAGTATATTGCCAGCGGCAAGGCTGAGTGCACACCCCGTGATTGGCATCTCTTCCCGTCAGATAATGGCTCAGATGGCAGCGCCCGGAATAAGCCATGCACATAGAACCATGGACAAATATCTCCATTTCCCCCTGAACATATCGACATAGGTGCGCCAATTCGTCTTTAGATAATTCCCGTGCGAGAATCACTCTTTGAACCCCCTGATCCAGCCAAAAACCCACACTTTGACCATTCGTACAATTCATTTGCGTGCTTAAATGCAGCGGCACTTCCGGCGCCGTCCGCTGCGCCACGCGCATAATCCCCGGATCAGAAACAATCAGGCCATCTATCTCCATATCCGCCAGCTCCAGCAAAAAGCCTTCCAGATCCGCAAAGTCTTTCTCGTGGGCAAAAATATTGAGTGTCACATATATCTTCTTCTTGTGCCGATGAGCAATCTCAGCACCCGCCCGCAGCTGTTCCAAAGAAAAGTTTCCTGCATAAGCACGCATACCCCATCGGGCTCCTCCCACATAAACAGCATCCGCACCATAAGCCAGGGCATAGGTTAATTTCTCCAGATCTCCGGCAGGAGCCAGCAATTCAGGTTTCCTAAATTCAGAGATCCGCATATCTGTTCCCCCCCGGCACGTTTCTTCTTTCCTGCTGCACCGTCTTTGTAAACGTGACGAAACGACCGCTTATGTTGTAAAGATATATTATGATTATATCAAATTATTTCAAGTCTGTGGAGGGGATTTTAAATGTCAAACAAAATTAATTAATAATTTACTGTAACACTTAACAAGGTTATGTGTATATACAAATTAGAAACCTAAAATAAACATTTGGAGGGAAACAAAATGTTATCACAAGAAAGAGCAGATGTTCTTACAAGAATCCTGAGCGCTGACGAAGCGCGCGCAAAGACCCTTTTGAGCCTTGAGCTGAATGAAGCTGTGAAGCAAATCAACGCGCTGGGCAACGATTTTACGGTGGACGAACTTGAAGAATACGGAAACGCAGTGAATGCCTCCTCCATGCAAGGAGAGTTGGGCGCTGATGATCTTGACGATGTGGCAGGCGGAATTAGTTTTAGCATCAAAGTCAGCGTACCTGTATGGGTACCTAAAGTGACATGGAAAAGGTACTAACGCGGGCTACGCCCGCAAGGGGTCAGTGATCAGTGGTCAGTGGTCAGTATAGGGGACTAAGGGTATAGAGTTTCCCGTGTCAAGACAAAAATTTCAAGATTTCAAGTCGCCAGGGGCTGTTGAAATATGCAAGTATTTCAACAGCCCCGTTGTTTAGTTCCCCTCAGTATTACCCCTTAATAACTTACAGACGAGAAGCGTCAATAAAAAACAACAAAATCCAATACTGACCACTAACCACTGATCACTAACCACTTGCGGGCAAAGCCCGCATTAGTGGAAATTTGACCCTCAACACCAATTTTGATAAAATATCGGCATTATACAAAACTTCGCCCAAAAACATCGTATTACTCCGTATTACTCTTTGAGATAGAACCCCTAATAACCCAGGCCAGAGGAAGAGAGGACTTAATCCTTGAAAAAACCCTTGTCGATCCAAGACCTAAGAGCGAAAACCTCCAAAAGAACCGGTATCCGCCGATTTCTGAATAGAAAACACATCACCACACTCCTCGCTTGTATCGCGTTTGTTGCGCTCAGCTTTTTCATAAGTCCCAAGATCCCGCCGGGAACGCCAACCAACGGACTGTCACACCCCAGCGAATTCAGAGGCGTCTGGGTCGCCAGCGTCCTTAATCTCGATTACCCATCACAAAGCGGCCTGTCCGTGGAACACCTCAAAACAGAAGCCCTCGCCATTCTGGACGGCGCCCAAAACATCGGCTTCAATGCCGTCATCCTACAGGTACGCCCCTCCGGAGACGCTCTATATCCATCAGACCTCTACCCTTGGTCCGCCTATATGAGCGAGACTCAGGGCGTCCCTCCCTCTCCCGAATTTGATCCTCTGGCCTTTTGGATTGAGGAAGCCCATAAAAGAGATATGGAACTCCATGCTTGGATCAACCCTTTCCGCGTCACCCGAGACGGCGACGAAAGCAATCCCGCCTCCCTCACTGATCTGGCCGCCAATAACCCCGCTGTTCAAAATCCTGACTGGGCCACCCTCTATAAAGATGGCAACTATTATCTCGATCCCGGCCTGCCCGAAGTCCGAGACTATATCATCCAAGGCATCGACGAAATCATCACACATTACGATGTGGACGGGATCCATTTTGACGATTACTTTTATCCCAACCCCGATTTCCAAGACGACGACGCCTATAAGCGCTACGGCAAAGATGAACAGGGGCAGAAACAGCCCAAAGAAGATTGGCGGCGCGCCAATGTCAACCAGCTCGTACAGGCCGCCCATGAAACCATTGCCAGAACCAATCCCCGCATACGCTTTGGCATCAGCCCCGCCGGCATTTGGCAGAACAGCACATCCTCACCCTTAGGCAGCCAGACCCAAGGCAATGAAACCCACAACAGCCATTACGCCGACTGTCTCACTTGGATTCAAAACAAGTGGATCGACTATATCTGTCCACAACTCTATTGGGAAATTGGATATTCCATTGCCGACTACAGCATCCTGCTCGACTGGTGGACTCAGGCTGTCAAAGGAACCCCTGTGGATCTCTATATCGGACAAGCCGCCTATCGCACCGCCACAGAAAAAACCGCCGGCGATTCCTGGTACGGAACCGGAGAAATTGTGCGGCAGCTTTCCTTAAACGCCACGTATACCGAGGTCAAAGGCCACATCATGTTCCGCTACGGCATCTTTACCGACACCCCCATCTTGCCCGCCATTCTGCGGGATCACTACCTCTATCCGGAAACTCATCCCCCCATTTCCTCTGCTCCTCCCATTACCCTGATTACCCTGCCCTCTCCGCCCATCCCTTCCCCCGGAGAGCTGATGATAGGCCGTCCTGTAGACGCCGCCATCACCGCATCCAAGAGTGAGTATTGCCTTTTAGGGGCTTCTGATCCCCAAGTCCCTCTCAAAATGAACGGGGAAGAAATCACCACCCGGACGGAAGAAGGCTACTTCTCTGTCTATGTGACCTTAGACTCCGGATCCAACTCCTTTGAGTTCACCCAAGAGGGCCAAGACACCGTCACCCGCCTCATCACATTCCAAAAGCCCGGCTCCTCCGGCAGCGACAGCAGCGGCAGTGGTGGCAGTCCTCCCTCTCCCTCCATCACCCCCACACCTGACGACCCAAGACCTCTGGCCGAAGTCAGCGTTGCCAACGCCTATATTTTTCCTTCTCCCACAACCACTGGAGGTCCCTGCGGAGAACTTGTGAAGGGTCAAACCGATACCCTCATTGCCACCACAGACGACGGCAAATGGTCTCAGCTTGGCATCGGCGTTTGGATACAGAACTCAGACATCCGGCGCCTCGACAGCCGGCCTTTGACCAACACCCTCTCACCGCCCATCTATGTTACCGGAGATAAATGGGACACCGTCAGCTATACTATGGAAACCCCTGCCGCCAGCACACTCGTTTACGACGGCGAGAAACTCACCCTGAAGATCCGGGGCGACACCTCTACAGACACCTCTACAGACGCCTCAAATCCCCCGTCCTCAATCCCGCCTGACGCCAGTCCCTTTGACCGGCTGGATATGTCCGCCGCCGATGGTATCACCACTCAAGTCTTTACTCTAAAATCCGGACAAGAAATCCACGGCTATTACACCGATATATCCGGCACTACATTAACCCTCCACATCAAGAAAAAGCCGCCAATCCGTGATACGGCCCAACCCTTGCAAAACTTGACCATTCTTCTTGACCCCGGGCATGGCGGCGCCGAGCCTGGCGCCCTCGGCCCCTTAGGCGCAAAACTCCCCGAAAAAACCATCAACCTGTCTATCTCCCACAAGGTCAAACAGGAATTAGAAAGATTCGGCGCCACGGTTGAAATGACGCGTACCGACGACAGCGACGTTCCTTTAGGCGACCGCGTCGAAAAAAACCGGGCCCTGCGCCCTGATCTGTTCCTGTCTATCCACGCCAACAGTGTGGAGGAATCCAAAGACGCCGCCCAGGCCATGGGGGTCAGCACCTGGCACAAAGAGCGCGTCTCTGAGGACTTCAGCGCCTTCATGTGCCAGTTCCTCTGGAATGACATGAATCGTCCGCATACGGGTCATAATCAGTCCAATTTTTATGTGTGCCGCCCCACCTGGACTCCCTCGTTCATCGTTGAAACAGGATTCATGTGCAACCCCAAGGAATTCTCCTGGCTGATCAATGAAGTCGAACAGAACCGTTTGGCGAATAGTATTGCCAGGGGAGTTGTCGCCTACTTTCAATAGGGATATTGCAACATTCTCATTGATTCCTGAATTATACTTTGTCGCGGTATATAGACGTAAATAGACGCAACTAACTGTAGATAGCCAGAAATGGCCGGAAATAGGCCAATGGGCCCGAAACCTCGAGAGGAAGGGTTGTCAAGTCGATATTTTTTGTGATATAGTACAGGAGTACTCTTGACTCATTGTGAACATATTCTTTTAACTCGGAGGGTCGCAGTATGAAAAAATGGTTCAATGTCAAGAACCTGATGAGATTTGTATTTATAACCTTTGTAGCTTCAAGCGTTTATATTGTGATAAGAATCATTTTAGCTCCGACTATCGCTCCTGTCTCAGATATTACCGTTAGAGTTAAAAGCGACTATATGTTAATGCTGATGCAAAGCATATTCGGCATAATTGCTATGCTGCTCCCCGGATTTCTAAGGCGCAAAGTAAATCTTAACATCCCGACAATCATGATGATTGCATATGCGGGATTTTTATACTGTGCCATCTATTTAGGGGAAGTTAGGAATTTTTACTACAATGTACCCCATTGGGACACCATATTGCATACGTTCAGCGGCGTGGCGCTTGGCGCGCTGGGCTTTTCGATTGTCAGCCTTCTCAATAAGTCTGAGTCCGTTGCTTTTTCTTTAAGTCCGATATTTGTTGCCATATTTGCGTTTTGCTTCGCTCTGGCACTTGGGACGCTGTGGGAGATGTATGAGTTTATTGTGGATTCCATCTTAAATACGAATATGCAAAAATACGCCCTTGAAAGCGGCGAACCGCTTATCGGTCAGGAGGCTCTTGCGGACACTATGAAGGATTTGATTGTTGATGCAATAGGCGCATTTATTATATCCGTAATTGGCTATATATCCTTGAAGCATAACAAGGGATGGTTGGATCATGT
The DNA here is from genome assembly GCA_009782825.1 of Peptococcaceae bacterium. GTDB lineage: Bacteria > Bacillota > Desulfitobacteriia > Desulfitobacteriales > Syntrophobotulaceae > WRJI01. Next base: position 39,702 of record WRII01000002.1, on the reverse strand, counting down.
GAAGGTATCGGAAGGAAGCTGCCAGTCAACTAAATCCCCTCCGTTCATATAACAGTGGATATCAAGCCATCCCTGCCATGTCAAGATGGTACAGGTATTTATTCGGTACGCAGCGCGGTAACGGGGTCTTTCTTTGCCGCCATTTTCGAGGGGATGAATCCAGAGATCACGGTCAGGATCATGCTTATGAGAATCAGCCCGACAGCTCCGTAAACAGGTAATGCGGAGACGTTGGAGATCCCGGTAAGAGAGTGGATAATGGCGTTAATTGGAAAGTTCAGAAGTATGGTAATGAGAATACCCATTGTTCCTGCAACGAAGCCTTCTATAATTGTTTCTGCGTTAAACACTCTGGTAATGTCTTTCTTTGACGCGCCTATACTACGCAGGATACCGATTTCCTTTGTGCGTTCCAATACGGAAATATAGGTGATAATCGCAATCATGATCGAAGACACGACAAGGGAAATCGCGACGAACGCAATCAATACATAAGAGATAATGTTGATGATATCCGACATAGAAGATGTCATGATGCCTACAATATCGGTGTAATTGATAACCTGTTCATCGCGTCCGGCGTCCTCCTGCGCTTTGTTATACTCAGTAATTGATGTTTCTATTTGTTTTTTCGATTCAAAATCTTTCGGATATAGACTTATAACGCTGGGACTGTCAAAATCGGCGATTCCTAACGTTGTCAGATTATCTTCATACGTTACTTTGTTTTCCGATTTGATCCGTTCGGCATACAATTTAATGATTTCTTCTTCTGTCATGTTTGCCAGCATAGCCTGTGCTTGCGCCTGCTCCGATTCTGGCATTTCGGCTGCCATAGCTCTGACATCATCCATTGTGAGGGTGTCAACATAAGTGTCTACATCAAAAGGAACGCCGGTCAACACGTTGGTATCAGGGGCGGCAAGCTGCTCTTGTGCGATGTCGGTTTTTAAAATCTCATTGATAACGTGGTCGGTCAAGGCGAAGGTATACCCGATAGACCCGCCTATTGATGTCGCCGCCGCGTTTTCCGTTGGCCGAAGAATCCCAACGACTTTCAATTCAAGCGCGTTTTCAATCAAGTCTTTCATGTAGAGGGTATCTTCGCGTTTATCCACCCATCCGTTATCTTCCTGAACATAATAATCGGTGTTCAATATGAGCTTATAAGTGAGCTCAAGTATTTCATCGTATGTGAAAGTTGTATTGGCATTCGAGGTCTGATATTCCTCCCCTTTCATAGAGGCTTTCATCAATTCTTCAAGCTCGCTGCGGTCAAGGAGTCCTAAGGAGTACAGAACCATATCGTTAAGCTCATTGTTTTTATTTACAATAAGCACGATTTCGTTATGCGCTTGCGGCCAATCTCCGGCAATGACATCATATTGAGACCGCAGCAGATCATCATTTCCGAGCATTTCTGTCCAAATTTCAGGAGTGTTGGCGCCCATACCCATACCCATGCCCATGTTCGAATTCATGCTGCCGGAGGCGCCATTACCGCCAAAGCTTGAAAAGATTGTGCTTGGGTTTATTTGTGTTATGTCTGTCGTGTCAGGGTTAAAAATTTGCAGCTCAATATTGTATCCGTATTGAATGGTATTTGTCGCATCCACCAATTGTTTTCCATCATCGCTTTCGAGGTGCTGCTTAAACTGTTTCAAATCGTTTTTCTTTATTTGCGTGGTCATGGATTGGATCATTTTTGTCATGATCGTATTAGAGTAAATCTTATCTAATTCGCGGTCTTTGTTGTTATTTCTTTCCCTGTTGTGTTCCATCATGATGGACATCATGCTCGACATATCCATGGTTTGACTTCGCAGTTCCAGGGGGTAGGTCGAGAGCGTATCTCTTTCAAGATTTGAAATGTACTCTTGCATACCGCTGGAAAGCGATAGAATAAGCGCGATGCCGATAATTCCGATACTTCCGGCGAATGAGGTTAAGATGGTACGGGTCTTTTTCGTCATCAGATTCTTGAAGCTGAGTGACAGCGCGGTAGGAAAGGACATGGATATTTTCTTGCGCTTTTTCTTTTCCCTCTTTGCGATTTCCTGCTCCGAGGAGTAGGGGTTCGTATCGCCGACGACTTCGCCGTCCAGCAATTTTATGATGCGTGTTGAGTATTTCTCCGCAATGTCGGAATTGTGTGTCACCATAATAACAAGGCGATCTTTCGCTATTTCTTTCAAGAGCTCCATGATCTGTACGCTTGTCCCCGAATCTAACGCTCCTGTTGGTTCGTCTGCCAGGAGTATATCGGGGTTATTGACAAGTGCGCGGGCAATCGCGACCCGCTGCATCTGGCCGCCGGACATTTGAGTGGGTTTCTTATAGATTTGATCGGCAAGCCCCACTTTTTCCAGGACTTCCAGTACCCGTTTTTTTCTTTCAGCCGGGGATATACCTGCCAATGTTAAGGCAAGTTCGACATTGGTATAAACCGTTTGATGAGAAATCAGATTGTAGCTTTGGAATACAAACCCGATTGAATTATTGCGGTAAATATCCCAATCGACATCTTTATATTCTTTTGTGGAAATCTCGTTGATAACGAGATCGCCGCTTGTGTACCGGTCAAGTCCTCCTATGATATTGAGCATGGTGGTCTTGCCGCATCCTGAGGGTCCGAGTATTGACACGAAATCGTTTTTACGAAATTCAATGTCAATTCCTTTGAGTGCCTGGACGCGGGTATCGCCCATGACATAGGTTTTAACAATATTCTTGAGTTGAAGCATTTGGGGTTTCTCCTTTTTAAATTATGATGTGTGAGTCATACTGCTTTTGGTTCGTTTACTAGTATATCCCTTAAACCTCAACTGAATATCAACGGAGGCAGTTTCTCTGGTGATATTCAGGTGATATGTATTGAAATTCAGATGTATTGAAATTCAGGTGTTGACATTGAGGTGAGGTTTGAGGGGTACTATTTTTATGCTATAATTTTTTATAAGCATTGAGCACACTGCAATCAAGGATTAATCATGGTTAAAATATTAATCGTCGAAGATGATGTCAATACCAGAAAACTCATGTGCGCTGTTTTGAAGCAAAATGGCTTTGAGACAGTGCAAGCTGAGGACGGAATTACCGCCTTGGAAATCATGGACAAGCAGCATGTTGATTTGGTTGTTTGTGATGTGATGATGCCGAATATGGATGGTTATGCACTAACCCGGCAGCTTCGCCAAACATGGGCAACACTTCCGATCTTGATGGTAACGGCAAAGCAGGAACCCAAAGACAAGCGGCAGGGGTTTATTGTGGGGACAGATGATTATATGACAAAACCTGTTGATGAGCAGGAGATGGTCTTGCGCATCCGGGCGCTGCTTCGCAGGGCGCAAATTGTGAACGACCATAAACTGACAATGGGGGAGGCTGTGTTGGATTACGATGCGCTGACTGTGACCAAAGACAAGGAGATCATTACACTCCCGCAAAAGGAATTTCAGCTTTTGTTTAAGCTGCTTTCTTATCCGAACATGATCTTTACCCGGTTGCAGTTAATGGATGAGATTTGGGGTATGGAATCTGAAACTGACCACCACACATTGAATGTCCATATCAACCGTTTGCGGGATCGCTTCCGTGGTTGGACAGAGTTCGATATTGTGACAGTGCGCGGATTAGGGTATAAGGCGGTGAAAAAGATATGAATATGAAGGACGGGATAAGAAGACGGTGGGGGCTTGCTGTTTCGCTGGTCTTTTTTGTTTTTTTTGTCATGCTGGCTGCGATGATATTAGCGGGCTTGCTTGTCATGATTTTGCATATTACAGGGAGATTGAGTTTTTGGGAAGGAGCAAGGCCGGAACAAATGAGCAGCGTCGCGCCGTTTCGCTTCATTGTGTCCATGATGATCTTTAGTACGTTTTTAGGAACGGCAATAGCGGCCTTTCTCAGCAAAGCGGCCTTGAAACCTATCCGAAAAGTTGTTAAGGCCACACATAAAATTGCACAAGGGGATTTTAATGTCCGGGTGGATATTAAAGGCGTTTATGAATTGGAGGAATTGTCACAGAGCTTTAATAAAATGGCGCATGAATTGTCTTCAATCGAAACCTTGCGGAGTGATTTTATCAACAATTTTTCTCATGAATTTAAAACTCCTATTGTATCGGTGCGCGGCTTTGCCAAACTGCTGAAAGACGGGAACCTGAATGAAGATGAAAAGCAGGAATACCTTGATATTATTATTACGGAATCGGAACGCCTTGCCACACTTTCAACAAATGTTCTCACTCTTTCCAAGTATGAAAATATCGAAATTATGCCGGATAAAAAACCTTTTCACCTGGATGAGCAAATCCGCCGGGCGATTGTTTTGATGGAGCCGAAATGGGCGGCAAAGGATATAGCTGTTGATGTGTGTATGCAGGAAATAAGGCTGGAAGCCAACGAGGATTTAATACAGCAGATATGGGTGAACCTTTTGGATAACGCGATTAAGTTTACCGACCCAGGAGGAACAATCAACATTCGGCTTTCTCTGTGGAACGGCGGCGTTTTATTTACTATTGAAGATACTGGGAGCGGTATGGACGAAAATACGAAAGCCCATATTTTTGATAAATTCTATCAGGGCGATACCCCTCACTCTAAGGCGGGAAACGGAATTGGTCTCGCAATTGTTAAGAGAATCACGGAATTGTGCGGAGGTTGTGTGGAGGCGCAGAGCGAGTTGGGTGAAGGCAGTAAGTTTTCAATCTTTTTGCCGATATAGGTGAAGATTAATTAATGCGGAAATCAATAGCGTCCTTCAAAACCTCACAAACCCTCCCCATTTTTTCCTGGGGAGTAGGTTCTTGTGACGATAAATACAGTGCCATCAAGGGTTCCCCCTTCTCTGTCGTATCCCCGCACTTTTTGTAAAGCTGAATCCCCGCATGAACGTCCACAGGGGAATCCTGGGTGTCCCGGCCCGCGCCAAGCAGCATAGCTGCCTGACCGATGCGGCGGGCGTCCAGGCGCGCCAGGGTCCCTTTGGCGGGGCTCAAAAAAAGGACCGGCTCAATACCATGGCGGCGCTGACCTTGGACTTCTTCCCAAAAGGCATCCAAAGAACCTCCTTGAGCCGCCACGAGGGTTTGGAACATTTGCCAGGCAGGTGTCGACCGTGTCGGCTCTTGCGTGATCACCTTTTGCGGGAACCCTTCTTGGACGGACGCCCCCGGCATATTTGACCCTTGCAGCCCTTGAACCGCCAAAGCTTGGGCCTCCCTCTCATTGCCCGTCCGGCCACCCACCATGAGCATGTTGGCCGCCAGTTCGATGCAGATTTCCCGCAGATCTTTCGGTCCTCCTCCTTGCAGAACCTCAATGGCTTCCATAACTTCCAGGCTGTTGCCCACCGCCATCCCAAGGGGTTCTTCCATGGGGCTGATCAGAGCCCGGGTAGATCGTCCCAGGCCTTCTCCAATCGCCAGCATAATCTCAGCCAGCTGCTGAGCCCGATCCCGGGTGGTCATGAAGGCCCCGGACCCATATTTAACGTCCAGAACAATACCCTGAGCTCCCGCAGCGATCTTTTTGCTCATCACAGAGGAAGCAATCAGGGGAATGGAGTCGACACAGGCTGTCACATCCCGCAATCCGTAGAGTTTTTTATCAGCAGGAACCAGAGAAGCACTCTGGGCCGCAATGGCCAGTCCAATATCCCCTACCTGACGGCGCATATCTTCCGAAGATAATTCCACATTAAAGCCGGGAATGGCCAGCAGCTTGTCAAGGGTTCCCCCTGTGTGTCCTAAACCACGTCCCGACATTTTGGCCACCGGAACCCCACAGGACGCCACTAGAGGAACCACCACCAGCGTCGTCTTGTCCCCCACACCGCCTGTGCTGTGTTTATCGACAACGAGTTTATCCTTAAGGGACCACTCCAAGATATCGCCGCTCTGGGCCATGGCCATGGTCAGTTCCATGGTTTCCTCAGCGTTCATCCCCTGAAAAAACACCGCCATGGCCCATGCCGCCATCTGGCAGTCGGGAATAGTCCCTGCCACATATTCCTGAATGATCCAGCGGATCTCCGAAGCGCTTAGCTTGTTTCCATTCCTTTTGCGTTCAATAAGCTCAGACATGCGCAACAATGGTGGTCTTCCTCCTTATGCGGCATTTGCGATCTATTTTCATTTTAATAATTTGAATTTTGAGGCACTTTTATGTAAAATAGAATTGCGCAAGGTCGCTGCCACACGTGTCAGCACAGTCCTACAGATCAAGAAAACGGGTCAAATCCTATTCAATCACTCACTAAAAATTCCAAGGAGCCGTGATATGTTTTTTGAGATGCTAGATTCCCTGGTAGAAGGCAATTTCGCCGTAGTCTCGATGTTCCTTCTGGCAGGCGCCTTTATTCTCTTAGTCGCCCTTCCCATCCATGAGCTGGCTCATGCGGTGACTGCCTACAGGTTAGGGGATCCAACCGCCAAACGCCTCGGACGCCTCACCTTTAACCCCAAAGCCCATCTTGATCCCATGGGCGCCATATTCATTATGATAGCCGGTTTCGGCTGGGCTAAACCTGTTCCAATTGACATGAGAAACTTTCGGAATCCGAAACAAGGTATGGCCATTTCTGCCTTAGCCGGGCCCGTCTCCAATGTTCTCATGGCTTTTTTTCTTGTGGCTTTATATACCACACTTATCTATCCCAACTCTGCCGGCCTTCCCCTATCTTCTGAGATTTTTTCTTTCTTTTATTTTGCGGTCTCAATTAATCTCATGTTAGCCGCCTTCAATCTCATTCCGCTCCCTCCCTTGGATGGGTCTCATATAATGAAGGCATTTCTTCCTCCGCGTCTTTATTACAGCTACACCCAAATCGAAAAATATGCTCCGTTCATCATAATACTCCTGTTTATAACAGGTATTCTGAGCGGCCCGATTATGATGATACGCAATGGACTCCTCTCTCTCATCTGTTTACCCTTCAAATGGTTGGGATTCACCGTCCCGTTTCTGGAACTCCTTTAAATCTAACGCGGGCGTAGCCCGCGTTAGTGGTCAGTATTCTGGCTGCCCTATTCTTCTTGAAGCCTCGACCCCGCCAAAGCCTCCATTGCCGCAATATCCTGACTTTCTTCCTTAACTGGCTGCCCTAAAGGGGGCGAAGAGAGCCCTTCCCGTATATCTTGAACACTCTTCGAAACCCATTCTTGGGAATCGACAGGCTCGTCGCTCAGTATGGATTCAACCAAAGCCGCTTTTGCCGGCGAAATGTCCTGTCCAATATAAGAATTCCATTGCTCTGGCTGAACATAGAAAAGATCAAGGCTCTCAAAATCCGAGGACAATTCTTGATAGAATGGTAAATTTTCAATATGATTATGAGCGTGAGATGATGTGACAGCGATGGCCGCACTTGTACTTCCTCCCCGGGAACGCTCAGCCTGAAACACCTTTTCCAAGGCTTTTTCCATAGACACCCCCCTAAGATCAAGGAACTCCAGCATCTTGCGCCCGTTTTCATCTTTTGCCTCTACAACGACAACTCTATAATTCTGATCAACTATAAAATAAAGTGAACTCTGTGACTCAACATCTATATGAGTCAAAGCCTCCATCGAATGGGTTTGAAAAAGTTGCCATAATATGCCCGCCGCCACCACGACAATAGAAACCGCTAGAAATCTGGAGGCAACTCTCCACGCGAATCTTTTTCTCTTCACAGTTCTGATCTGCTTGGAAGAAAGTTCAAGTGTTTTGCCCACTGTATCTTTTGGCGTTCTCTTAATCTTATAGACTTGACCGTCATTACCTAAAACGATACTTGTATTCTTGCGAATTTCTAACAGCATTCCTGTCATTGTACATCCTCTCCTCCAGAAACTTTTCTTGGTTCTTTATCTAAGTTGACGTGTCACGTGTCAATTTATCAGAACCTTTTGGGTTGATCTAAGTATACCAGTAAAGTCCCATCAATTCAATCAATTTATCTATTTTCGGAGTGAAATCAACAATAAATAACCACATTAATTAATAATGTCTGACATTTACTTTTAATAAAAAAGTCGAAAAACAGAAGAATATGAACCTTCTATAATTTTTGATCCCTGTTTAAGGGACTAAAGTCTTTGCATATAAAACTGTTAAACCTGTTCTGCAATCCGCTCCACCAACCCACAAAACTTCCCCTCTATCTGATCCGCCACAGCCAGCACATCTTCATGACAGAGTTTTTGTTTGAGAACTCCCGCAGCCATATTTGTAATGCAAGAGATACCGAGAACACGCATGCCCCCATGATTGGCCGCAATCACCTCGTGAACTGTAGACATCCCCACCATATCCGCGCCGATATGGCGCAGATAACGGATTTCTGCCGGCGTTTCATAGGATGGCCCGCCTAAGCCCCCATAGACTCCTTCATGCCCTTTCATGCCCATATCTTGCATAATCCGGGCCGCATGCTTCCGCCATACAGGACAGTAGGCCCGGCTCATATCCGGAAATCTCTCGCCAAAACGGTCGTCATTCGGTCCTGACAGCGGGTTCATCCCTGTCAAATTAATATGGTCACTGATCAGTACCAGATCCCCCGGCACAAAGCCCGTATTAATCCCTCCCACTGCATTGGTAACAAGCAGCTTCTTGATCCCCAGGAGCTGCATGACACGCACCGGCAGCGTCACCTGGCTCACATTGTATCCCTCATAATAATGGAACCGGCCTTGCATGGCCATCACTTCGTGGCCGCCCAAGGTTCCACAGACTAAACGTCCCGCATGACCTATCGCAGTGGAGACCGGGAAATGCGGAATATCGGAGTAAGGCAATACGCACGCATGGTCAATCCTGTCGGCCAGCCCCCCCAGACCTGAACCCAGGATCAGCCCCAAAACCGGTTTTTCCTTCATCTGGGCAGAAACAAAGTCAGCTGCTTCAACAATCTGCTCATATTTAAGAGTTCTCATCTTTACCTCCTGCCTGATATTTCTTTCCCGCCGCGATATCATAACTATACCGCTGGTATAACCTGCCCCCAAAAGCTTTTCCCTTGCTCCAGCGTCCCCAGCCCTAAGGCATCCGCCACAGTCTGTCCCACATCAGCAAAAGTCGTCCTGCTTCCCAAATCAATCCCCATCCGCAGCCCTTTTCCATAAACAAGCAAGGGCACATACTCCCGGGAGTGGTCTGTCCCCGGCATCGTCGGATCACAGCCATGATCCGCCGTAAGCACAACCACATCCTCCCCCCCCAGACCCTCCAGCAACTCGGGTAACCATGCGTCAAATTCCTCCAAGGCCCGGGCATAACCTTCCACATCATTGCGATGGCCATAGAGCATATCAAAATCCACCAGATTGGCCATGACAATACCGCTTTTCACCTCTCGCACAGCCCTTATAATTAATTCCATACCTTCTTGGTTAGAGTGGCTGGGCCGGCTCTGATTCATTCCTCTGCCCGCAAAAATATCGCCAATCTTGCCAATCCCCAAAACATGATGCCCTCGGGCCCAAGCTCTGTCCAGCAACGTCTCCCCCACCGGCTCAACCGCAAAATCCCGCCTATTCCCTGTTCTCACATACTCCCCGCTCCCCCCCGCAAAGGGACGGGCGATCACCCGTGCCACCCCCAACTCCCCTGTCAACATATCCCGGGCCTGCCGGCAGATTTCCATCAACTCCTCCAACGGAATCGTCTCCTCATGAGCCGCCACCTGGAACACAGAGTCAGCAGAGGTGTACACAATAGGACGCCCCGTGTTCACATGGTCGTTCCCCAACCGGGCAATAATCTCCGTGCCCGAAGCCACCTCATTGCCCAGAACGCCCCTGCCAATACGCGCTTCAAAAGCTTCCAGAAATGCCGCTGGAAACCCCTGCGGAAACGTGGGGAAAGCCTCATCCAACACCAATCCGGCAATCTCCCAATGCCCGGTGATGGTATCCTTACCCGCGGATTTTTCCGCCATGCGGCCAAAACAAGCCAAAGGCCTATGAGAATCATAGCCACACGTCACTCCCAACTCGGGAATCCCCGGCTCAATATGACCCAGCCCCAAACCCCCTAAATGGGGAATGTACAGCCGTTTCCGTCCGGCAGCCGCCCTATAGTTCGCAATATGGCGCAGCGTGTTGCTGCCCTCGTCGCCGTAGGCTCCCGCATCCGGCAAGGCTCCCATACCCACACTGTCCAGAACAATAATAAAGAATCTCATTAGCCCACTAATCCTCAATTTCTAAGAATCATATCCTTGAATCGATAAACTTAGCATTGCGTTCATAAGGACACCTGGTGTCACTGCCCGCACAAGCGATCCAGAATAATCGCCGCCGCCGACCGTACCGATAAATGATTATAGTCTCCCGGGCCATAGATCGGCCGCAAGATATAATCCGAACGTTCCATCTCTTCCCTCACAATCCCTGATCCTGTGCCAAAAACCAACAGGTAAGCTTCCTCTTCTTCTCTTCCGTGCCCATGCACACGTTCACGAAGGTCTTCATAGCCGATTGTGTTAGGGTACAACCGCGCATCCGTCGCCACCTGATAGATCTTCTTCTTTGGATTATCCCGGCAAATATCCTCCCGTACCTCCTGTAGAGTCGACACCAACTTCACATGCCCAAAAGCCTCACGCCGATCCGGATTGTAATCCGCACCAACCCCTTCCTGCCAGAACCCCATGATACGGCGCGTCAAATCGTGCTGGGCCGGCGAAGGATGAACAATATAGTAAGATCGTACACCGTAAGTCGCCGCACAACGCGCGATATCGTGAATATCCAAGTTCGTCACCGAACTCGTGATGACTTCCATATTCTTGTTGTAAACCGGCGCGTGCACCAACGCTATATCAAGTATGCTCATGGCTTTCTACCCCTTATTCCCATTGTGTTCTGCATAACCCAGCACATATAAAAAGGCATAAGCGGGTATTCGGTACACCACAGGCTTAAATACGAGGGGCCCAAAGTCATCATCTCTCTTGGTAATAAGCCAGGCATGTGTTGCGTTATCGGCTTGTGAAACGATTGGGGCCTTTTCACCAAGGGAATAATGCTCGCGGTATTTGACCTCTATCACTATACGGGTATTGAAATACTCTACAACAACATCTATTTTGCCGTCCTTGCTGCCTTTCCTATAATATCCCACATGGGCAGTCTGCCGATCATAATGGGCCCGAACATGCTTATACACGGCTGTTTCCGCCATGATACCCATTTCCGTGGCATTGGTAAGCAGATCCTCCTGCATAATGACAGCGTTACGAATGGCAGCATCTGCAATGTAAATCTTGGGCTGTGACTTAAGTATTTTTTTACCGCCCAGGTCGATAGGATTGCTGATATAAATGAGGTTGGCGCTGGCAAGGTATTGAATATATCTTTCAACGGTTGGACGGGTCACGCCGGCCAGTTCCTGTGATATAGCCTCCATATTAATAAGATTAGAGGAGTTATAGCACAGGTAAAGAAATATCTTTTCCAGATCGGTAATACTGCGAATGTTATATAATGCCGGGATGTCGCGTTTGAGCACCTTATCTACCACATCATCGCGCATAATGCGCTGTGCGAAGTATTCGTCTTTGGAGAGAGCAAGCTCCGGGAAGCCGCCCACAGTAAGATAACGGTTAAAATAACGCATAAGGGGAGATAAACGTTGGAAGGACATGGTCTGTTCCTGTGGTGAAAGCATGGGCAGCCCGGAGGGTTTTAAGTCTGAAGGCAATTCAGGGACTTCCACGCCCAATAAGCCGCAATATTCGTAAAAGGAGAGTGTTGGAATTGCCAGGACGCTCCACCGGCCAACACCGCTTTCGCTGGCCTTGCCGGCCAGAACCGGGCTGGCGGAGCCGGTGGCCACGGCCCGGCATTGGAGGTTTGTGTCATAAAGGGTTTTAAGCCACGCATCCCAATCCGCAGCGTATTGTATTTCGTCAAAGAAATAATAGACATCATCATCAGGGTATATGTTTTGCCTGTAAACATCGAGTATGATGTCGAAGCGGCAGAGCTTGAGGAGTGGGTGATCAAAGGATATATAGACAATCCTGTTGGCCGCCGCACCCTGCGCCAAAAGGCTCTCGATCATTTGGTACATAATTGTGGTTTTACCAATCCGGCGGGCGCCGGTTAACAACACCATACGGCGAATATCCGGATGCTGTAAAATTTTCATACCTTCAAAATAAGCAAAGCGTTTGACCGGTTTGGCAAAGTTCTCTGACAGGCGACCGGTTTTCCACCATGGATTGGTCGCTGAGAGGACTTTGAGAAGGTTTTCGCTGCTGGTTATGATGAGTCACACACCACCCTTCTCTTTATAGTATGACGTATATATTCTTAAAAGTCAAATATAATTAAAGTATAATTGTATTAGATTCACGTTAGATTCACAAGTCCGCCAGTCCCACCGGCAGCACAACATCCATGCGCCTCTTCTCCACATCTACATTCATCACCACAGACTTCAGGGCCGGGACACAGATATCCCCAAACTTCCCTTGCACCACATAAACATCATTAGCCCCCGTTTCCAAAACCTTGGCTAAAGTGCCCAGCAGCACATCATGTTCGTACACCTGCATGCCCTCAAGCTCAAAATAATACCAACGATCCTTCAAAGGCGGCACATCTCTGTGGTGAATGCGCACATCACATCCCCGGTATCGCTCCGCCAGATCGCGGGAATCGACGCCCTCTAACGTCAGGAAAGCATACCCTTGATCCACACGAGCCCGGACAAGACGATGAATCTCCGCCCGATCGTCTCGAGTCAGGATAACCTCCCGCAGCCGGCAAAACCTATTCACATCATCAGTCAAGGGGTATACCTTGATCTCCCCGGCAATCCCTTGGGGCTTTGCAACGCGTCCCACCAACACGTATGTTTTCTCCATAAACATCACTCCGATGGCATATCCTTCATAAATACAAGTCTCAATATAGCGGAAAAAGGGCTGTCGCCCTTTATATTAATTCCGCCTTACATTGGCTCGCTTAATAAGTCAAGCCCCGGGCTCCTGATCGAATCCCTACTGATCCACATCCAAAATAACCTTTCGCCCGTCTTTCACGGCAGCCGCCTTAACAATGGTTCGGATCGCATTCGCGGTTTTCCCCTGTTTGCCAATGACTTTCCCCATATCACTCGGCGCAACTGTCAAACGCAGGTGAATCGTTTTATCCGTCTCAGCTTCCGTGACTTCAATCTGATCCGGATACTCCACCAAGGCTTTCGCCAACACTTCTACCAGCTCTCGCATCGAAACCACCTCCCTTTCCATCCATACGAGGGAGCCTTAGGAATTCTTCATCGTGTGAAATTTCTGCATGATTCCGGCCTGTCTCAGCAAAGATTTAGCCGTATCGGAAGGCTGAGCCCCTTCCCCCAGCCATTTAAGGGCCAGCGATTCGTCAATTTTAATCTCATGAGGAGCCTTGGTCGGATCGTAATAACCGATTTCTTGAATCGGCCGGCCGTCGCGCCGCGTGGTTGCGTCGCAGACAACCATACGATAAAAAGGGTTCTTCTTAGCCCCCATGCGATGTAAGCGAATTTTTGTCGCCATATGTTTCACCTCCTTCAAAGGATTCTTAGTGCGTAACGGGTCGTAACGGATCCTCAGCGTTTCCTTTTCTTCTTCCCTTTTTGCGCCTTCTTCTTTTTACCAGCCTTATCCTTAAATTTGTCGGCCTTAAGGCCGGGCATTTGAGTCATCTGTTTCATCATCTTTTTGGAATCTTCATATTGTTTAAGCAGCCGCCCCACATCCTGAACCGTGGCGCCGCTGCCCGCGGCAATTCTTTTCTTCCTTGAATCTTTAATAATAGAAGGATGCTGACGCTCCTCCTGGGTCATGGATCGGATAATGGCTTCAGCCCGGTTAAACTGATTCTCATCAATAGTGACATCCTTGAGCTGATTTCCGACCCCTGGAATCATTTCCAAAAGAGAAGAAAAGGATCCCATATTGCGCACTGCCGCAATCTGATCAAGAAAATCCTCCAGATTGAGCTCCTGCTTGCGTATTTTCTCTTCCAGCTGCCGGGCTTTCTCCGCGTCCACAGCCTGTTCCGCTTTTTCGATGAGAGTCAGCACGTCCCCCATCCCCAAAATCCTTGAGGCCATGCGTTCCGGATAGAAGACCTCAAGAGCCTCAATCTTTTCCCCAATACCGGCAAATTTGATCGGACATCCTGTGACCGCTTTAACAGATAAGGCCGCGCCCCCTCGGGTATCGCCATCGAGCTTGGACAGAATCACGCCTGTCAGTCCCAGCTTTTGGTGGAACTGTTCCGCCACATTGACGCTGTCCTGACCGATCATGGCGTCCACCACAATGATAATCTCGTGAGGAGTGACCTTATCTTTGATGTGGCCCAGTTCATCCATGAGTTCTTCATTGATATGCAGTCGGCCTGCCGTATCAATCACCACAATATCTTGCCCGTTGGACGCGGCCTGTTTGAGGGCAGCCGCCGCGATATCCGCGGGTTTTGCTTTCTCCTGGCTGAACACAGGCACCCCCACTTGTTCGCCCAAAACACACAATTGCTTTACCGCCGCCGGCCGGTAAATGTCGCAGGCTGCCAGCATAGGATGCTTCCCTTGTTTCTTGAAGTGATGGACTAACTTGGCGGCATGGGTTGTTTTTCCCGCCCCTTGCAGCCCTACCAGCATAATGACTGTCGGCGGCTTAGAGGCAATGGCGATTTTGCTTTCTGTACCCCCCATGAGAGCGACAAGCTCTTCATTAACAATTTTGATAACTTGCTGGCCCGGTGTCAGGGAGTGCAGCACCTCTGTCCCTACGGCGCGCTCCTTAATGCGCGCCACCAAATCTTTGACCACACGAAAATTAACATCGGCCTCCAGAAGCGCCACACGCACTTCACGCATGGCTTCGCTGACATCATTCTCTGTGAGTGCGCCCTTTCCCCGCAAGCGTTTGAAAACGCCCTGAATGCGATCAGAAAGGTTTTGAAACATGGCCACCTGTCTTCACCTCGGTTCTCATCTCTCCACTCTCCACTCTCCACTCTATTGACATCCAGTTGAGGTATCCCCTTTGCTCATGGGTATACCCTTTAATAAGTATCAAGGATCTTTTGAATCAGAATGCGAATTTCCGCCACCGCTCCGGAGAGAGACTCCTCCTGATTGCCCCTATTCGTTACGGTATCTGTTAGCAAGGACTGTATCCGTTTATCCACCTGCAGCAAAAGATCCTTTCCTGCCACAAAGTGCTCAATAAGCCCCATCTTTTTCTCATAGAGTTCCAGACTCTCCTCGGTTCTTTTGAGCAGTGCATGCACAGCTTGACGGGTGGTGTTCCGCTGCCGGGCAATCTCCACCATGGATAAATCCATCTGATAGTAGTTGTCCCATATGCTGCATTGCTTTTTTGTCAGAAGCGGCGCGTAAAAATCAAATAATAAAGCTTTGCGAGTCCATTCTTGTGCAGTATCCCGTGTAGAAGTTTCTTCCGGCATAGAATCACCTGCATTTTTATTTTGAGAGTCGACCGCCATGATTATGGCTGTAAAGTACTTCTGCTTGACGCCCAATCAGTCTACCTGATTTCAGGGACGATGTCAAATTTTTGGAGGACTGTTTTTGGAGGACTGTTTTTGGAGGACTGTTTGTGGAGAGTTTTTTAATAATGAGTTTTTTAACAATGTGCTCTTGCCTGACTCTTTCTTTTATGGAGGGCGCCACATATAAAGCCCTGCCCATTTCTTGCATGCTTTAAATCATCATAAACGACATATTAACAACGATATATTAACAACATACTTCCATAAATACCCTCAGCCCAACAACCTCTTGATGATCTTAATTACCTGATTGGATAGGTCGTCAACTTGATGCAGAAGCTGAGAGGCCTGTTCCCTATTTCCCCGGCGGATGGCTTCCGCGGTTTCCCGGGCCATGCTATGGAACTGGGCATGGGGAGCTTCCAAACTTTTGAGATCGGTGTTGTTGCGCATCGTGTCGCCCATTCTTATGGCCCATTTGCCCAGATTGCACATGGTATGGTCAGGCATTGTTCTCGGATCAACATCCAGGTATCCCATATACATATTATAGAGCCGCCATTTCCACATCCGATGATCTGTAACAAATATTTGACTTAAAGCTTTATCATCCGTAATCTTTAGTTGATTAAATTCATTCCCCTTAGCTTTATCCACCTGCGTACTTGTATCCCAGATATATTTCCCCAAGGACTCCACTTGCTTAGCAATTTCTCCGCCTGTCGCGTAGGCTTGTTCAAAGGACTCTGTGAAGCTATGGATAATGGAGGTCTGCTCTTGTGTTGTTGCTGAGACCTGCATGAGAGATTTCCCCGTCTGCTCGATTTCTTCGTTGATTTTTCCCAGTTCATTCACAACTGTTCCGGCTTGTTCTGTCGCTTTAACAAAACCGGCGTTGGCCAAACCGATTTCATTGACTGTCTCTGTCATAATCGTTGTCAAAGATTGAATGTTTTGCTGTATATCTTCCACTGACTTTTTTGTGTTCTCCGCCAAGCTGCGGATTTCATCGGCAACGACGG
Source organism: Peptococcaceae bacterium (assembly GCA_009782825.1). GTDB lineage: Bacteria > Bacillota > Desulfitobacteriia > Desulfitobacteriales > Syntrophobotulaceae > WRJI01. The sequence continues at coordinate 23,171 of WRII01000002.1, read as the reverse complement.
CAAATCCTCTGCCCTGTTCACCGGCACGAGCCGCTTCAATAGCGGCATTGAGGGCCAGTAAGTTGGTTTGATCCGCAATGGCTTTGACAAGACCCGTGATATCATTGATGTTTTTAGCTTTTTCCATCAAATTATCTGTTTTGCTGTTAATCGTGACCATTTTTTGAATGGCTTTATCGATTTCGGCAAAAGCGCTTCTGACCTGATTGGTACTCGTCTCTGCGATTTTGATGGTATTTTCCGAGCTTGCGGAGACACTGTCCACAAATTCCACAATTTCAGTTAAGGATTGATTCAATTGCTGATTGCCTTCTGCGATATGGCGCAGTGTATCGTCTTGGGTGTGTACCGTGTCGAGGATCCCTGCGACAAATTCCATCTCGGTCATACGATGAAGGATGGAGTTAATATCCAACAACAGGCTCAGCCGCTTGTTGTTATGCTCTGTTACAACTTGATTCCATAGGTGGGCGAGCTTTTCATCGTTCACCTGATGGGCCTCGATTTCTGTCGGCTTGTTGTGGGTGAATTCCGCCATGACGTGTCCTAGGTTCTGAGCTGTAGTATCATAGGCCTCTGTATCACTGCGACGGCTAAATAGCATGGTCTCTGTTCCTCCTAAAAATATTGCGGGTTCTTGCTTGGGTCTTGTGTTGCCTGAAGCCTTTCCTCGCGGCTCATAGTGGCCAGCTCCATCACTTTATCCAGCTTCAGCCCCAGTGCCTTGGCGAGGTTTTCGCCATATTCCGCATCCGCGAGATAACAATGAGCGGTATGACGATACTTGATATTGTTGGTAACGGGAGCGATGCTCGCGGCTGTGTTTTTTATCAGCAAAGTCCGTTTTTCCGGCGTCATTAACCGGTAGAGATCCCCTGGTTGATAGAAGCAGTTATCGTTGCTGTAGGGGCTGTGATGATCGACTGTCCCCTTCAGGGGAAGGGGCGGTTCGGCATACTCCGGCTGTGCGGCCCATTCGCCGGAACTGTTAGGGTGATAACCGGGGGTGGCGCCCTGGTTCCCGTCCACGCGCATTTGGCCGTCCCGGTGATAAGAATGAACGGGGCATTTGGGGGCGTTCACGGGGATCAGATTGTGATTGACGCCCAGGCGGTAGCGTTGAGCGTCGCCGTAGGAGAACAGACGGCCCTGCAGCATTTTGTCCGGGGAATGACCGATGCCGGGAACAATGTTGGCAGGGTTAAAGGCGGCTTGTTCAACCTCCGCGAAATAGTTTTCCGGGTTGCGGTTCAGCTCCAGGACACCGACTTCGATGAGAGGGTATTCTTTGTGACTCCACACTTTGGTAACATCGAAGGGGTTGTCCTTGTGATCCCGGGCCTGGTCTTCCGTCATGATCTGGAAATACAGTGTCCAGCGGGGGTAATCTCCACACTCAATTGAATAGAATAGATCATGCTGACTGCTTTCCCGGTCTTTGGCGACGACCGCTTCAGCTTCTTCGTCCGTAAGGTTTTTGATGCCTTGATGGGTCTTGAAGTGGAATTTGACCCAAACGCGTTCGTTTTTGGCGTTTATCAGGCTGTAGGTGTGGCTGCCAAATCCGTGCATATTTCTGAACCCGACTGGGATACCCCGGTCGGACATGACAATTGTGATCTGATGGAGGGCTTCGGGAAGCAGACTCCAGAAATCCCAGTTGTTTTGAGGCGAGCGCAGGTTGGTTTTGGGGTCACGCTTGATGGCGTGATTCAGATCCGGAAAATGAATGGGATCACGGATAAAAAAGACGGGAGTATTGTTGCCGGCCAGATCCCAGTTGCCTTCATCTGTGTAAAATTTCAGCGCAAATCCACGAATATCCCGTTCGGCATCTGCCGCGCCGCGTTCTCCCGCCACGGTGGAGAAACGAGCAAAAACTTCCGTTTCTTTGCCAACTTTGGCAAACAGGCCGGCCTTTGTATACTTTGTGACGTCACCGGTGACTGTAAACTTGCCAAAAGCGCCGCTGCCTTTGGCATGCATGCGCCTTTCCGGAATGACCTCTCTATCGAAGTGGGCCAGTTTTTCCAGATACCAGATGTCCTGCATAACCATAGGGCCGCGAGGGCCTGCTGTGAGGACGTCTGTGTGATTGGCTGCCGGCGCTCCGTTTTCGCGGGTCAGATTTTTATCGTTTTCGCTCATGGCGGTTCACCTCCTTGGAAACAGTATTCCCATAAACAGTAATAATATTGATGCATGACAAAGCATGACAAAACACGACGTCCTTAAACGGTTTATGTGAAACGGGGTTCCTATGAAAAAAAATATTAAGTTTCCTCTACAGCCTCTGTGCTATCCCCTTTGCCCGTTCCGCCGCTTCCCAGCTGATTTTTTCCTCGTCCAAGCCGGTCAGCTCACCCTTTTCCATGAGAATCCGCCCCTTTGTCATCACCAGCTTCACATCCGCCCCCCGGGCGCAATAGACCAAGTGAGACACCACTGAAAAACATGGGACAAAGTGAGGCTGATCAAAATCCAGCGCTATAAGATCCGCGTGATACCCAGGCGCCAGCTTCCCGCATCCTTCCAATCCTAAAATCTCACACCCGGTTACCGTAGCCATCTTGAGCACCTCATAAGCCGGCAGGGACGTGGGAGAAGACGTGAGTTTCTGCAGGAACGACGCGCTGCGCATTTCACTGAACATATCCAAATCATTGTTGCTTGACGCGCCGTCTGTACCCAATCCGACAGGGATCCCCATCTCAAGCATCTGTGTGACCGGGGCTGTTCCGCTGTTCAGCTTCATATTACTCTCCGGGTTATGGGCAACACCAACGCCATGAGCCTTCAGGATATGCCTGTCCTCTTCATTGACATGCACACAGTGAGCCGCCAATACAGAACCTCCAAAAAGCCCCAGCTCCTCCAGCCAGGCCACCGGCCGTTTTCCTGTGCGTTCCAGAATCGTCTTCTCCTCCTCCAAGGTTTCCGCCACATGAATATGAATTCCTGTTCCCAAGCGATCAGCCTCCCGCTTTACCTCCTGCAGGAAGTCTGCCGTACACGTATACGGCGCATGAGGCCCCAGGAAAATCTTGACCCGGCCCTCGCCAGCTTCATGATAGTGGGCGAAGAGGTCGAGGTTTTCCTGCAACCCTTTCTTGGCGTTCACCGGATCCAAGGCTGTTATCCCTCGAGACAGCACAGCCCGAGTCCCCGCTTCCAGCACGGCATCCGCCACTCTGTCTTCATTCATGTACATATCCGCCATCACCGTCGTACCGCCGCGGATCATCTCGCACAAGGCCAGCAAAGTTCCCCAGTACATATCATCCGGCGTCATCAAAGCTTCAAAAGGCCAAATTTTTGTTTCCAGCCACGGCATCAGAGGCATATCATCAGCGTACCCGCGGAGCAGCGTCATGGCAGCATGGGTGTGTGCGTTGACCAGGCCCGGCATGATCACATACTTGTTCATGTTCAGGATCCGCTCCGGCTGCCAGTCCGGCTGTGTTCTCACATAGTCGTCCCAGACACCTCGTGGACCTGCAGCCACAATTGTGTCTTTGTCAATCAGGAGCTCTCCGTCCGTATATACTGTCTGTGGGTCAGTCATGGGAAGAAGTGTTCCCCGTATTATGTAGCGCGCCATGGGTTTTGCACCGTCCTTTGAGTGGTTTTACTGCTAATATATCATGTCTGATATAAGCGTGTCATCTAATGCAGCACTTCGTTACACTCCGTTAATTCCGACCCCACTTAGATATTCTTCTAAAACCAACCCTTGATTATATATAGCTTTTGCGTGCTGCTTGCCAACATATCTATAATGCCACGGCTCATAGGTATACCCGGTTATGTGTTTGGCGCCTTCGGGATAGCGCAGTATGAATCCATATTTATACGCATTTTCACGCAACCAATTCCACATTTTAGCCTGCTTTTCCGCATGGCCTTCAAAAGAAAAATCTATGGCCAATCCTGTTTCGTGTTCTGAATATCCGGGAAGCGCCGCCACTTGCTTGGCTCTCTCCACAGCTGTATTTCGCAAGAGACCTTGTTTAACATACTCAGAAACAGCATTGTTAAAGGTTTTTTCCTGTTCAGCTTTTGTCCTATAAGCGGATTCCATGCGTATGGAGATATTCTCTTTTTGGGCCGCTTTTCGCATGGCCTTTAAGTCATCTATTAATACTTTATCTACTTTTACACTCTCAATCGTCGCTAAATCAATTGTATAATCATCAGGCAGCTTATGAGCCTTATTCACCAGGATCAAAACATCTTCTGTTTTTGCCGGTCCTTTTGTTTTTTCAATCTGTGCAGGACGTGATGTTGGGCTTAGATCTGAACTTGGGCTTGATGTTTGCAGCTCTAGCGCCGTTATACTTGGTTCGTTCCCCATAGAAAAGAAAAAGTTTTTTAACACGATCATAAATATTGCCATAGCCGCAATTGCAAATACAATCCATAGGCTCCGGGCAAAGCTGTTTCTCCTTGTGGTATTTTTCATAGTCATTACTGCCAACCTCCAATAAAAATTATTGCCTGTTCTTTACAGTTATAGTCTACCGCAAAAAAACAAGCCGTTTTTTAAGATTAGATTGTTAATTTATTAAGAAAAAGTATAGATTGTATTTATATTCCCTTAACTATTGTGAAGATTATGACCTATTGTGGTCAAAGAGCACCATCGTTTCGTTGGCAGGAAGCTCAACTCTAAATCGTGTAGAGTTGTTTTCGCTTTCCGCCCTAATGCTGCCACCATGCAAAACAACAATTTCCTTGGCAATGGCCAGCCCAAGTCCCGCACCGCCGGTGTCAGATGACCGCGCTTCGTTCAAGCGATAAAATTTATCAAATATTGTGAGGAGTTTATCTTGGGGAACACTCCCGGCGTTTCTAAATTCGATACTCACAGCATCCTTCTTTTGGGTCGCGGTGATGTCAATAACACTGTTATCTTCACCATAAAAAATAGCATTTTTCAAAATGTTGTTAAATGCCCGCGCCAATTTGTCCGGGTCGCCGTGAACAGCCAGATCCTCGGCAGCATGGATAACCGCCTTTTTTCCATGGGCGACAAGCTGTGGATAAACCTCGTCCACCAATTGCACAAGCATATAATATAGGTCAATGTCTTTTTTGGATAAGGCGATTGTCTGTAAGTTATACTGTGTAATCTCAAAAAACTCATTGATGAGTTTTTCTAACCGGTGTGCTTTTTCCAATCCGATATGAATGTACTTGATCTTTTGTTCTAACGGCATATCCGGCGCCTCATCCAGCAAACTCAAATAACCGATAACTGACGTCAGGGGGGTTTTAATATCGTGAGCCAAGTACATCACCACATCATTTTTGCGCTGCTCGGCCAATCTTGCCTCCTGTTCACGTTCCTCAAGGGTTTGCTTAATGGTTTTTATTTTGCGCTCCATGGAGACCATCTCCGGAGACAGCTTGATGTCAGCCTCGCTGTCCGTACCTGTGTCCAGAGTCAGTCTATCCAAGCCGTTACTAATTTCATTGAAGTATTTTGCAAATTGCGACAGCAGAAAGCGTGACAAAATAATAAAAAAAACCGCCACAGCCGCATACATAACATAATCAAGATTTCTGCGGATATGGCCCCGGTAGAACACAAAGGCGTCGTCCGGCGACATATTAAAGTATTTTTCCAAAATGAGAACAATAATATCACCTATATTATTGTTGCTTGCGAGCATGCGCAACGCAACGACCGTAACCAGCGCGGCAACAGCTATCAGGGCGACTTTCCCATAAATTTTCCATTCCAAAATGGCATAGTCCGGCTTCTGTTTATATTTATATGTCAATTTTATACCCAACTCCCCATACGGTTTTTATATATTTTGGATTATCCGCCGTATCCCCCATCTTTTCGCGCAGGTGCCGTATGTGTATCGGAATGGTATTGTTATTTTTGTCGTAATACTCGTTCCCCCATATCTCGTGAAACAAGTGTTCCGAACTCACCACATTTCCTTTGCGTTCACAGAGGATACGTAAGATTGAAAACTCTGTCGGAGTGAGGGAGAGCGGCTTTTCATTGAGCAGACAAGCATGGGTGTTTATATCTATCACTAAGCCGGAATGAATAAGGACAGTCTCTTTTTGCGCCGGCGCGGCGTTGTATTTCTTATAGCGCCTTAGCTGTGCTTTGACCCGCGCCATCAATTCTAAAGGACGAAAAGGTTTTGTGACGTAATCGTCCGCGCCAAGGGTAAGCCCTGTGATTTTGTCCGTTTCCGTTTCTTTGGCGGTCAGCATAATGACGGGATAGGTGTATGTTTCCCGTATCTTTTGGCAAATGGATAAACCGGTTATGCCCGGCATCATAATATCCAATATGGCAAGATCCAGGTCCGTATTTTCAATACAGTCCATCGCTTCTTGCGCGGAGTAAAACTTGAAAACCGTGTAGTTTTCGTTTTTTAAGTATAATTCAACCAGGTCGGCAATTTCGCGCTCGTCGTCTACAATGAGAATCTTATACTCCATAATCTGTCATCTGCCTACACTTGCTCTCTTAACTCTGCAAGTCTCTCCTTTGTAATCCCTGTGCGTCGCCGCATGGCTTCCACAGTATCATGAGGAGAATTGGCTTGAAGAGCCAAGACCAATAGATCTTCCGCTGTTTTTTGTGCGGCTTGTGCGGCTTCCTGTGCGGCTTCTGCAGCTTCCTGTGCGGCTTCTGCAGCTTCCTGTGCGGCTTTCTGTGCGGCTTTCTGTGCGGCTTTCTGATTCTCCCTAATGATATAATTCCGCAATTGTTCCAACTCGCTCTTCCGATCCAGTGTTTCATCAACAAAATCATTGGGTGCCACGGTTTTCTTCACTTCTTCCAGCAATTCCAGGGCGTCAGGATTTGTTATGGCTTGCATATGCGCGACCTCCTCAAGATCTTTTGTTTTGGTTCTGAAAATGCAGCACAGCCGAATAGCCAAGGCGGTGTTGCCACCGCCTCAGCCTTCTCAGAGCCGTACGTGAAACTTTCGCTTCATACGGTTCAAGCCCTCGTAAACCTTACGCAGTGTAAGACCAGCTATACAATGAGATCAGCGGCTCCAACCTCTGTCCTGTATTTACGTTTCTTGCGGTTCTCCAGATATCCCCACCAGTTTTTGTCAAATGGATTCAACGCAGATTTTACCATGACATGCCGTCTAATCTTTGTTGATGCAGCCAGATGGAGTGTCTGATATTGGCCTTCTGGGTTGTTTCTCACACTGAATACCCAGTTGTTATCACCAATACGATGAAAGTATTTTCCCGCAATCCATTTCTTACCCTTGTCCGGGTGTCTGCGTTTTGCCCATTTCCATAGACAGTTCCAGATTTGATGATCTACCCAAGAATACGTCTTTTTGGCACAAACTCTGCGGTGGTGGTGCGCCCATCCTATTATTTTGGGATTCAGTATTCTGATTAGGCTTTCCTGTTTGGCAGTTTTCTTGCTTTTGATGGCGTCCCGTATTTCGTTTGTAAAAGCGATCGTCTTCTTCTTTGCGGGTTTGATGAGCAGTTTGCCCTTGTACTTTCGCACATTCCATCCCAGGAAGTCGAATCCTTCGTCGATGTGGGTGATTATTGTCTTTTCTTCCGAGAGGTGCAGGCCGCGTTTGCTAAGAAATTCTTCAACGAGTGGTTTGATCTCTTGTTCTAGGATCTCCCTGTTGTCGCCGGTAACCACAAAATCATCCGCATAACGTATTACGTTGATCTTTGGATGCTTGTGATCCCTCACTTTGATCTTCTTGGCTAATCGTTTGATTTCTGGCTCCATTCCATCCAGCACCATGTTAAAAATGACAGGACTAATGACTGACCCTTGGCCGGTTCCCTGTTCGGTTGGAAAGAGTTTTCCCGTATCGATATAACCGCATTTTATAAACTTTCTTAAGATGACCTTGTCAATCGGGATGTTTTCCATGATCCAATCATGACTGACGTTGTCGAATGCACTTTTGATGTCGCCTTCTAATATCCACTTTGCGCTTTTGTCCCGTGACAGGCATGTATGGCACTGGCAGATGGCGTCATGTGTGGATCTGTGTGGTCTAAATCCGTATGAATTCGGATCTCCGGTTGTTTCGGCGATAGGTTCCAATGCAAGCTTGTATAAGGTTTGCATCGCGCGATCGAACATAGTTGGTACGCTTAATGGGCGCATTTTATAGCTGTTTCCTGCCTTTGGGATGTAGACCCGTCTGAGTGGTTTTGGCTGATACCCGCGCTGTTTGAGTGCGGATATCGCCTTGAATCTGGTTTCCTTGGTCGGCCATATGGTTTTGTCGACCCCAGGTGTGTTTTTGCCACGGTTCTCTGTCACTCGTTTTACTGCCAGAGCCTTAGCTGACCACGAGTGGGTTAACAGATGCTGCAAGGCTTTCACCTTTCCCCATCTGCCTCCCTGAATAGCCTTCACGATACGCGCCTGTAGCTTTCTGATCATTTTTCGGCACTGGTCCCAGTTGATCTGGTCCCAAGCCTTACTCTGATAGGGGGACGCACACGTTGCGTGAGCACCGTTCATCTGCTTTTCTCCCTTCGAAGGTTTGACAGGTTCTCTCGTGATCGAGCACCTACTCTCCCGTCTGCCCGCTTTCGCGTGGGGCAAATTTTGAACCCCTATCCGTCCCATTACAGGACGGCCTTCGCTTCTGGATTTCTACCAGTCCCACATATCGTTCGGCCTTCCTCACGGTTGGCTTACTCATACCTCCCGGCTCTTCAGGTATTCAGGCATGAGAGATATATGGGGTTACTACGTTCCGCTTAACACATCTGGCTATACAGCCATAGGTAGTTTAGGCTTCTCCTTTCTGCCGGCAGCTTTTATGTCCGTGTAACTCAAGGGATCAGTGAGTTATCCAGCTGCGTACCGTTTTGGTTCAGGCCTGTCAGCAGTTTTGGCCTGTTGATTTTTACGACATTTATCGGAGATTCGAATTTACCAGCCATGCCACCTGAGCCTAGCTCCCTAGCCGTTTGTTGCTAACAGCCATTGAGATCCTCTCGCGATTTTCTCTGCGATATTACTATCAGGGCTACATTGTCCCTTCAGCTTTCCCACCTTGCTGTTACCGGCAACGCAGGTGAAGGTAGGCTACCGCAAACGGAATTGCGGGTTTTATCTTTGTAAACTATATGTTAAGCGACCTCGTGTCGCGGAATCCCATAAATCATGGTATGCTTCCGGCAAACTTTCTTTTGTCCAAGTGTCCTGCTTCGGCAGCTCGATGTAGTAATCGGAATACTTTTCGGCTAAAAAGGGTTCTTTGCTTTCATATTCTGCCCGGATGATCCGGGAGCAAAACATTTTCCTGTTCGCCAGTTCCGGCAGCGCGAATCCCAAAATATTGATCCCGATAACATCCGGGGCTTCTGTGAAAGTATCCCCTGGTTTGAAGTGTGTGCGCATGGCGTTGCTGGAGGTGAGTGTGCCGCGGACGGCGTAGTCGTTTTGGGCGCCTTTTTGAACTTCGATGGCGATGTTGATAAAGGCGCCTTTGCCCAGCAAATCGCCGATCATTCCACGGCCTAAGACATCGATGAGCGACACGTTTTGAACTGTTGTCCGCTCTATGGGCGGGATTGGGGCAAGAGCGTGGATCTTGCGCAGGGCGTTGACGATTCCTGTGATGATGGGGTTGTTTTTGTTATCACAAAATGTGACCATAAAGACTCGGTCGTTCATTAGGGCCAGGTTACCGCGGGCTTCGTCAATTTCTTGCTGGGAATACCGGCGTTTGGGCTGCTTGGTGATTTGCGCAAGCGCATGGTCAAGCAGCTCATGTGTGTGTTGTGATGTTTCCACAGATTCTATATCCATAGGCATACAGTCCCTTGTTCTATTGATTTTTTATCCCTATCGCTTATACCCATATTATATGTGATTTTATTGGCATTTTCAAGAATGGCATTCACTTGTCGCGCATCGTATGGAGCGCTCCTCCTTTTGGGTCGATGCGCTGCTGCCAGACTTTGCGGTAATAGGTAATATCTTTCTTGCCTTGCCTTGGCAGTTCTATCGCGGGCATGATGTGCAGAATGTCCGCCGCATCGTCTTCGATGATTTCCGTACTGCGCCGCGACCTCGCAGCCCAAATCTGCGCCCATCTCGAAGATAACGATGAACCCTGCCGTTTTTGGGCGGCCTGGACAGCCACTCTATTCAGGCTCCCCAACGCTTTGGAGGCGTTATATCCCTATTCGTTGAAAGCCGATCTGCCCCATTGGTGGGAAGGACTGGATAAAGTCGTCGATCTGGCCGCACCCGCCATCGACGAATGCCTCCAGGCCGCGCCGCCCGAAGAACGCGAACGCATCCCCATCCTGCTCGGCATCGCCAGCCCTGACCCCCCCTGCAATAGGACTAAAGTCCCTTCCGCTCGACAATAAAGGGGTTTCTTTCCAAATCAATATACACCTTTAATTTTCCAGCGTTTTGTTGATCTCATTCCCCATATGCCATATACTGGACACGGACACAAAAGGCGGCTGTCGCGCTGAGCAATAACCCCCCACGAAGCCGCAATAGAAATGTATGATAACACAATAACAACACTGTATCTTCAACCCTCAGGTTAACTCTCCGATCACCTTCGCCAGTTCCACATGCTGAGGTTTACTGATTTGAGCGTCCGCTCCGACAGATTCACCCTTGTGGCGTAAATCGTCCGTGATAAGAGACGAAAAGATTATGACAGGCAAACCCGCAAGCATCGGATGCTCCTTGATATTTCTTGTCAGATAATGGCCATCCATCTGAGGCATCTCAATATCCGTGATTACAAGATCCACTTCTTCTCTATAATTTTTCCCATGCCTTTCTATAACCTTCAACAAATAATCCCACGCCTCCTGCCCATTTTGAAAGAACGTGAGCTGGCTATACCCCACTTTCGGAAGGTACTCCTGCAAGACCTTTCTCAGCATCGGGGAATCTTCCGCGATAATGATCCTCTTAGTGGATTGGGCCGGATTTTGGTCGGCCAAATCTTGAAGTTCTTTATGAATCTCTTCGTTTATTTCCGGAGAAATCTCCAAAATAATCCGCTCAAAATCCAGCAGCAATATCATCTTTTCCTCAAACCTGATCAGCCCTGTTACACAGTTCTGTTCATGCAGGTTGATATCCGAAGGCTTTTCGATACGCGACCAGGAAAACCGATGAATACGCTGGACATTATGAACATGAAAAGCATATTTACTTTGATTGAATTCTGTAATAATAAATTTATCCTGGCTTGGATTTTCTGAAGGAGGTAAGCGCAGGAATTTAGCCAAATCAATAACAGGAATAACAGCGCCACGCAATTGAATAATTCCCTCCATACACGGATGAGCCAGAGGAATTTCCACCGGAGTAATCGGAACAATAATCTCCCTAACTTTAACAACGTTGATGCCGAGTATGACATTTTGGATACTGAACTCAACAACCTCAGCCTCGTTCGTTCCACTATTCAGAAGAATGGAACTCCCAATCTCATTCGCCATAGCCATAACAGGGGGCCTCCTTGTTTCGCACTCTATGGAACCCCTCCACGTCTATAGGCGCCTGGAGGACGCTTGCATGCCGGATCTCCTAAAACCTGACTCCAAATAAATCCCTGGACAATGCTCGCGCGTTCCATCCTTAACAGTGTCCCACCAGCAGCTTTTTTATACATGACGGGGGAAGGTTCAGGGTCAAGCGCCCTAAACGCAGCTTTGCGGGCGCCAAATCTGTCATCCAGGGCAGACTTTTCCGAAAACCCCTGTTCTCGTCCTTTTCCCTGTTCCCTCATCCTTTGTTCAACCATAGTCTTCCTCTGTGTGTTCCCCTCCTCTGGAAAGTGCGGCCCTGGGTGCGATCCCGGGTACGATCCCGGGTGCGGTCCTGGGTGCGATCCTGGGCGCGGCACAGTCGGATCACTTGTGCGATCCGGTTTGCTTCTAGGCTTGAAAATAGTGTACAGAACAATCGCAATAATGATAAAGGTTATTACGGGACTCAAGGGATTCACCTCCTATGGAGGCTGCTGCAAAACGAATAATTCCGCAACAGCCCCTGTTGGATCCGGCACTCTATCTATTTCTGGGGCTTAGTATTTCCATCATCAGAGGAGGAACGGGCTATCGTATCACGCATCTGGGTATCCGCAACAATATTTTTGAGATTGTAGTAGTCCATAACCCCCAAGTTACCGTCGCGCAGCGCGGCCGCCATCGCCAGAGGCACTTCCGCTTCAGCCAGAACCACTTTCGCCCGCATTTCTTCAACCCTGGCGCGCATCTCCTGTTCCTGAGCCACCGCCATAGCCCGGCGTTCTTCGGCCTTCGCCTGAGCAATACGCTTATCAGCCTCAGCCTGATCCGTCTGCAGCTGAGCCCCAATATTTCTGCCCACATCCACATCGGCAATATCAATAGACAAAATCTCAAAAGCCGTCCCGGAATCAAGCCCTTTAGCCAGCACCGTCTTGGACACAACATCCGGATTCTCCAAAACATCCTTGTGGGACGCCGAGCTTCCGATACTGCTGACAACACCTTCCCCAACCCGGGCCAAAACCGTTTCCTCTCCGGCCCCTCCGACCAGACGGTCAATATTGGCACGCACCGTCACGCGGGCCACAACGCGAAGCTCAATCCCGTTGGACGCCACCGCCGAAACAATCGGCGTTTCAATAACCTTCGGATTAACCGACATCCGGACAGCATCCAAGACATCCCGGCCCGCCAAGTCGATGGCTGCCGCGCGCTCAAAAGGCAGCGGGATCCCTGCCCGTTCGGCGGCAATCAGAGCATTAATGACTTTATCGACATTCCCGCCCGCTAAGTAATGAGCCTCAAGTTGAGCCGACGTGTGTTTCAGGCCCGCTTTATGAGCTTTAATCAGAGGGGTGACAATACGGATCGGCTGAACACGCCTGAGGCGCATCCCCACCAGATTGAAAATCCCCACATTCACCCCCGCCGCCATAGCGGAAATCCACAGACCCACCGGGATAAACGTAAAAAGAATGGCGAAAAGGATAATCGCCGCGATAATCCCAATGACAACAATAAATAAACTTTCAACAAACATAACCCAGCCTCCCTTTTTTACCCTGTCACATTTTACCCTGTGACATCATTTTACCCTGTCACATTTTGCCCTATGACATCATGTGACCCTGTGACATCTTACCCTGTGACATAGGGGATCTCTCAGAGTCTGCCAACAATAATCCGGACACCTTCTACGGCAACGACACGAACAGCTTCGCCCTGCCCAATATAGTCCCCTTCTGTCACAACATCCAAACGATCTCCGTCAATCATGGCCGTCCCCGCCGGACGCAAAACCGTCATCGCGTGACCATCCTTATGCAGATATTTCTGATATCCGGGATCCGGCGCCACATACCCCTCATCATTCCTCTGCTCAGACCGCAGCGAAAATCTCCGCCACATGCGCCTCAAGTGCCCCGTATAATGGCCAACCACGAGAAGTGCGGCCACAACAATCGTGACAATGATAAAAATCAAGGCTCCTTGGAGCAAACTATCCGAAAATAGCCAAATACCAAACAAAACCAAGGCAATCCCGGCAATCCCAGATACGCTTGTCCCCGTCAACAAAAAGATCTCAGCGCTAATCAGCAGAATCCCTATGAGGATGACAACAAAAGCAATCGCTGCACTCATCTGACATCTCTCCTCTCTGTCTATATCTTAGCATACGCGATAATGAAATTCCATATGTAACCGATGATAAATAGATAAATAGAGGACAAAAATAATTTCAAAATCACCAACGATTTTGAAATTATTTTTGTCCTCTATTTATGTCATGTAACATCGCAACAGGAAAATCATATGATGAGGTAGCTCTATACTTTCCCTAAACAGTTTTATGTTGGGAGGAGATCAACATTTCGATCCAGAAAAATCCCTTTGGACAATCTCCGCAATCATTCCGGCAGCCATACGCCATGGGACCTCAAATACCCGGTCAGCCCGACCAGGCCGGCCCCTCAAGACCGGGATCCAACCAGATGGCCCCTCAAATGTCTCCTTATATGCAAGGACAGCCCGGATCCGCCCCCCGCCGCCCCACTACCTTCAATCAAATCAGATCCAGTTTCGGTCAGTCCGGTCTCGGCGCCGGTTTCGGTTCTGGTTTCGGCTCTGGTTTCGGCTACGGTTCTGGCTACGGTTCCGGCTACGGTCAGATGACTCCCCCGATAGCTCCGTCTCCCATGAACGCCTCAGGGGTCAGACAGTACACACTAGAGGCCACGCAAGGATTCCCGGGAAGCGGCATCGCCACCATATCCGGAGAACTCCAATTGATGGTTGTGGCCTCACTGCCCCCACCCGCCACATTTGTCAACACCCCCTCGGCCGCCTATGTAGCCTATCTCGTTGACAAAAAAGGCCAACAAGGCTTTGCCGCCGGAAAAATGACTCCCTCCAGAGACGGGGCCTGCCATCTGTCTTTCCGCAGCCCTGTCCCCCTCTCCAATTATACCCGTGTTGTCATCTCCATTGAAGATCCACGCAAAATTCAAGCCTGCCCTCAAGGCCCCATTGTCCTGAAAGTCAAAGACGATTTTCGTTCCCGGCTTACTCAGGGTGATTTCGCAAAAGGCGCTTTCAACAAAGCCGGCTCCTATGCCAAAAAAGCCGGCGGCTTTGTGCAGAGAAAAATCGGAGGGATTTTCCGCGGTCGTTTCGGCAAAACTCCCGCCGCTCCCTTGGACAGCATCGCCCCCGGTGTGAATCCGGCAGCGGCTGCCCAGGAGCTGGGCGCCGCAGGAGCCGGCGCCGCAGGGATCGCCGCCGCCGGCATTGGCGCCGGCATTGGAACCGCAGCCGCCCATCAGGCCGTTCCGAATGTTGGACCCCCTCAAGCAGCTTATCCGGTTCCCCCTACTCCTCAGACCCCTCCCCAGACCCCTCCTCAGGTCCCTCCCCAAAGCTATCCTCAAGGGTATCCTCAGGGGTATCCCCAGGATTATATCCAGACACAAAATCCACAGCCGCCAACGCAAGCACAAGAGCCTCAACCCTCCCCACAGATCCCTTCGTAAGCCCCTCCGTCCCCGTTTCACCTATCGCCCATTGCTGTTCATCGAATTAGAAGTAAAGCTGGGGATGGCACGAAATAACCCTCCCCGGCTTTATCCTGTTTCTTGCTCCTGTCTTAAAATTAAAAACTACCACGAAGCCGTTTTGTACACTCAATTATTCATCTTGTTCTTTCTCTCTGCGCTCACGGACATACTGCAAAAACCTCTGATAATCGGGGATCGCAACTCCCCCGGTAACCGCGTCAAGTTCCTCATCCAATAATATATCAGGGGTTTTTCCGAATTTATCCGCTTCAGAGATCACCCTCAACAAGGCGTCAATTTTCTTCGCCGCCACATCATCAAATTCTTCCATGAAAGCACCTCCCAGCCTTATTCTTCACAGATATCCGGTAATACAGCCGCATTCCCTTATTCTCTTGAAGTTTAGCTTCCCCAATATCAAACCGCAAGTATGCGTCATCCACATACATCACATCTCCTGTCTGGCTGGGAATCATATTGCCGCAATACGTCACGGAAGGATGAAAGTCGTAGGGCAGCGGCTCTGATAGAGCCAAGCAGCGCCATGTTATATTTCTATCCTCAAGAGTCGTTTTCTGTTCCGGCCCCATTTCATATGAGACGCCCAGAATCGCCCTGATTTTGTCAGCATCGGCTTCCATCTTCACATGGGGTGTGATCATCGCGTATACATCTTCTATATAAGAAAAGCCTAAACCCTGGTGCCACGCCAGCAGAAACGGCAACGGAATCTTACTATGTTCAACCATATACAAGACTTCATACCCGCGAGTCACATATTCTCTCGCCATAATATCGCCAGTTGAATACATCGGCCACGCTTCAGTGTTTACAGAATCATCGCACCACTGCCTAAACTCAGCATTATCGGCGTACCATGATAAAGCCATAGGATTCGCAAAACTATGGCAATATTCGTGAACAAGAGTTCTGGTGCTTACATTCGGACATACCGCGCCATAGACAATTTTGTGATTCACAGTTGCAGAGTTGTTTTGTCTGCTTGAGGAAGGGGTAATAATACAGCGCAAATTCTCCGGATTGGCATAGGGCCGAAACCATTCCAAATCCAAGGCGGAATAGGTATTTTCTATAAAACTCTGGGTTTCGCTATTATAAAAGGGCACATGGGCTTCGAAAAACCCGCAGAATTCTGCGTGCTTGTAAAAGTCATTCAACAGCGGCAGAAATTCCGCGGCAGACTCCTGTGTCCATCGTCCATCCTCCAACAAAGAATCAATATCAGGCATGAAAATGAAGGTGTCACCGTCTTTAACAATATGAACCGAAAACTTGAAAACCGCATCATACCCCAACAGAAGCTTAGAGGCATAAACGACAGCAGCATGGTTCTTGAAGGAATCAAATACAGAAGAGAGTTCAAGTTGATAATCTGTGAACTTATCGCAATATCCCGGGCTTTCCGCAAGCCGAAACACAAGCGATAGCAATTCAAACCGCTCATCAACCATGTTAGTTATCCTCCTTGTTCGTGGTACATACTACCATTTCATGAGAGTTGCCCCACTTGCTATGATATGTGCCTGCGATATATTATAGCAGATGAGCTATTGGCTGGGAATGACAATCCTAAACTCTGATCAACTCCGACGATATTTCCTAAAAATCGCTCTTAGTCACTTAGGGACGCAAAGTGTCAATAAAAAACAAGAAAATCCAATACTGACCACTAACCCCTGATCACTGACCACTTGCGGGCAAAGCCCGCGTTAGCCATTGAAAAGCGGGGTCATCAGTGTCAGCGCAACGGGCAGCGTGATGATGGAAAAGAGTGTGGTAATAAACACGATTCCCGCAGCGAGTTCCGCATTCTTGCCATATTCTTCTGCGAAGACGACTACTGCAACTGCGGAAGGCATGGCTGCTGTTAGGACAAGGATAGCCGTGGCCAGTGGCGGTGCGTGGAGTAATGTCAGAAGGATATATAGGATCCCAGGTATGGCGATCAGGCGCAGGACTGCGACCCCATAATACCTTATTTCCCTGAAAACGCCACGGGCGTGGCTTCTCGCTAATTGCACACCGATAATGAGCATAGAGAGCGGAGCCACCATGCTGCCCAGTAAAGAAAGTATATCATTGACTACAGCAGGCAGCTGAACATTCAGAAGCAGCAGAACAACGCCAAGCAAGGCTGTACAGACAGGAACATTTAACATGAGGTTAAGAGTTTCTTTAAGTGTCCGTTTTCGTCCATGATTTTGTGTCAGAGTCATGATACCAATAGAAAACATTAAAAACATACTTAGAATACTACCTATAACCATCAGAAAAAACCCTTCGGAGGCTGTGCCAAAGATAATTTGCGCGACAGGCAGCCCTAGAAAAGAATTGTTTGTATAGGTCAAGGAATAGGTATAAATGCCACAGTCGTTATCCTCAACCCGGCACAGCTTTGTTAACAGACGGCCAATGAGGGTGGAAGCCGCATAAACGACAGTAAGGGCGCCCAATACCCAGTAAATCAGAAGCCAAATCCCTTCCCGCATATCTTGATGGGTTATCGTGTAAAGAATGAGGCTGGGCAAGGCGATATTGAGGAGGATCTTATTGAGGGATTTGGTGGCGATAGGCTGAATCCAGCCTATTTTGGTTGTGGCATAACCGATAAAAATAATGAAGAAAATGCCGATAATTTTCCCGATGAGCCATTCCATATATCATCCCCTCCAGAAAAACAAAAAGTATAAGATAAGTTCTGTTTCATTATACCAACCTTTGCTGCCCCAGCAGAAATACGATAAACTATTCACATGAACATGGCCAAGGATCCACTCATTCAAGGTTCCACCGGTTCCACCCCATTCAAAACTCCAATGCCTCCCTGCCCCTCTCCATTTTCAATAATCAACCAATAGACGCCATCAGAGGCCAACCCCTCCTGGGGGGAAACCTCCAACCCCTGATCCTTCAAAATACACCGCACATCTATCCTGCGGCCGCTGGCCTCATCAATGAGTTCAGCATGATCCAAACAAGACTCCAAACCCTCCGGCAAAGACGTTTCTATCAGAATCGGTTCCGTTTCAGCCATATCCCGAAACCCTAAAAGCTGATAACCCGGATAATAGATCCGCCACCTATCCGCCAGATCCTCCTCACTTATAGGCAGCCAGCCCTGAACGCTGCCTACACTCATCAGCGTGCTTCCGAAACACTGATCCATTAACGTCTGTCCCACACGCCAATTATCTTCCTTGCGCCAGTCGGCCAAATTCACACAGAAAGACTGCGCGCCTATCTCCCATTTGAGATACCCTGTCTGATCCTGGGTCTTGTCCTGGGCCTTGTCCTGGGCCTTGTCCTGGGCCTTTTCCTTGTCCTGGTCCGTTCCACTTTTTAACAGAAGCATCGCCGCCTTCTCCGCATCTTCGTCAGAAAGCCGGATATCCGGAGCCAGCCCCACAAAGTCCACAGGAACTTTATGTATCGGCGTAAGAAATTGTGAAACCGTCATCATAAAATAATCGCCATTAGACAGCGAGTAAATCTGCTTAAACCGCCCTGACCCATATGACCTTCCGCCCAAGACAGAAGCTTTCTCATAATCCCTTAACGCTCCAATGACAATTTCCGAGGCACTGGCTGTCATCTCATTGGACAAGATAATCAGGGGCTCATCTAGAGACACTGCCTGACGAACAGCCTTCTCCATAGCCGTTTCCTTGGATGTTTGCCACAGGACAGCATCACTGTCCCCAATAAAGAACCCCAGCATCGTCAAAGCCGACTCCACCAAACCTCCTCCATTACCTCTCAAGTCAAGAATCCAGGACTCGGCCCCCTGACCGCGCAGTGTCTGTACCACCTTCAGAAACTCCTGATCCACATCCGCCCCAAAAGAAGATAAGGTAATATAGCCCACTGACCCGGAAATCTCCCCCTCCACTTGAGGCAAGATGACAACCCGGCGCTCGAGATGCGCCGTCATCCGTTCCGTCCCGCGGCAGTAACTCAGTTCTATCCAAGTCCCCGCTTTTCCTTTCAGGAGAGAGAGGGATTCTCCCAGGCTCATACCCCCAAAATCTATACCATCCACACTCACAATAACATCGCCGGGACACAGCCCTGCTTCCGCCGCAGAACTCCCTTGATAGACTTTCGAAACCACCAGGCCATCCCTGTGGGCTTCCAAAGCCACACCAATCCCTTCAAAGGACATATTGATAACATCCATGAGATCCGTAAATTCCCGCTGTGTCATATAGCACGCGTAAGGATCTCCCAGCGCGAGCAGCATATCATCAATAGACGCGGCGTCCATAACGCCAGGCGGGATTTCCAACGGATACTGCGTTTGAATGATACCGCGCACCTCTTCCACAATGACACTATCATTTTTATCCGCCTTCTTAGGAGGATCTCGCAGTACAGAACTTTCCGCAAGGGTTTCCTCAGGCACTCCATTTTTGCCCGCCGATCCGTTTTTTCCAGCCCATCCCTCGGCCCCTTGATAAGCCGCCAGCCATCCATTGAGTCCCCATAGTGCTCCCAAAACGCTGATCAGAAGACCCAAAAGAGTCCCTATACAAAGCAGGGATCCTCTCCCCCAAAACTTCCTTTTTATCGTTCCCCCAAGCATATCCGCCTCTTCCTTTCATTCCCTATATAAAGATCGCATGCCTATATAAAGATCCCTATTTACTATTCTCCATTTCTCCGGCACTCATTCTCAAAAAAAATAAAAATGCTAACAAAACACAAACGGATTTGTTAGCACGACAGGCTCCTGCCCTTATGATGTTGATCCCCCATGTTAAGGGACTGTAACTCAAAGTCAGAATAGTTTTGGATCATCTAATCTTCAAACATTTCATTCACCCAAACCCTTCTGTTATTCTATTAATCTTTCTATAACATCCTATGAAAAAGGACAACCTATGGCAACTATATCAAGAATGGCATTACAAGTCAAGATTCAGGCTGCCACACCGATCTAAGGGTTAAGCTGCACAAAAGAAAGCCACGACCGAAACGTCCTTTATACTGCCCCAAATTCAACACTTTTATTCAAAAGACCATCTAATTGCGTAAGAATACGATAGGATTGGATCTTCTTCTTTGTACTCATATTCTTTGATCTCAGGATGGGACTCTTTCTTCGTTAATTTTTCTTCATCTAATCTAATCTCTTTATTTTCGAGAGACGTATAGGCATAGGGTTTCGCATTTTTGATGAGTCCATTGGGAGCTCTGACACGCAAGGTCAGCGTGTCCGTTTGGAAATTCATATTCTTCCGCAAGCAAGGTTTCATGTCCTCCCCTCGCTCTAAATCCATGATAAATCTTATCTCACCTGTATCGTCGCGAAATTTTGTTTCCGGGAAATTTATTTTTATGACCGATAGTTTTTCATGCAAACGTGATAGATCCAAAGCATATCCTCTTTCTTCAGATTCATTGTCCAGCCTGACATTTTTGATGCCTCCCCCTGTCCATACAAAACAATGAGGAATAGAATTTAATTTATCACAGAGAACCCGATAGGTAAAATATATATTTTGAGTTATATAATCTCCGCTTATCGGGAAGTTTAATTCAGATTCAAACACTCCAAATTTGAACTCATGCCTTCTGTAAATTCTTTTTAATTTTCTATATAGGAATATGGATAAAACAGTACTTGCGGATATGGTGATGATAAGCATTGCCACAAAAAGCACAATCCAATAAAAAGAATTATTCTCCTCTGTGACTTTTACAAGAGAAAACACTCCGGCCAAGGAAAAAATCCCGGCCAACGACATGATCCACGGAACGATCACGACAGAAATAACGAGCGTCAAAATCCGGTCTATAATTTTATCCAAAAATTTGTTCAAAATATCAGACGCCCACCTCTTTCGTTTCTCCATAAACACCTCTCCTCAAAAGTCCATAAGGGACTCATAAAAGCGAAGCCAGTCTATAAGCCGAGTTCTGTTCCTCGCAGTCGGTATCTCAACGCAAGGGGCGCCCCAACGTGGGTCATACCCCAACGCAGATACCCCAATGCAGTTGATTCCTCAACTTTGCGAAGCGATGATCATCTCTCTAGGACTGACGTTACCGCCAGCCTCATGCGACCTAACCCGGGAACGGAGCGGGCCACTCCATCGTTCCCCTATTTGGTCTTGCTCCAGGTGGGGTTTGCAGGGCCGACCAGTTACCTAGCCGCCGGTGAGCTCTTACCTCGCCTTTCCACCCTTACCGCAGAATCCAAGAAGTCAATTCTTGAAATCCCACGGCGGTATATCTCTGTTGCACTTTCCTTAGGGTCACCCCTACCGGGCGTTACCCGGCACCCTGCCCTGTGGAGCTCGGACTTTCCTCAGAAACGTCTTTGCAGAACTTGTCCCCGCGATCATCTGACTGACTTCGCTGGTAAACAGCGTACCGGATTTGACCAGAGAAGTCAACTGCCGAATACACCGCAGAACATAACTGCTCAAGATCTATCAATATCGCTCAATATTTATCAATATTTATCAATATCTATTGATAGATATTGATAAATATTGATAGATATTGAGCGATATCCTTCTAAATCCTTTCCCACAGTCCCTTATTTTTCCGGCTCATCACCCATTCCACCTGAGCCAATTCTTTTCGCTGGGTCAAAAAATCCCTCAGGCTCTGCATCATAGGAATCTCGCTGAGAAAGTGCCCCATTTCAATAACCGCTATGCCCTCCTCCAGGGCATCAAGAACCTGATGGTAACTCAGATCTCCCGTTATGAAAAGATCCGCCCCCCGGCCCAGAACCGCCGGCAAAAAAGACCCGGCGCTTCCGTTGGCCACAGCCACTTTCCTGATAGGCTGGCCAAAGTCCCCCGTCACACGCACCGCGGATATATCATACTCCCGGCCCAGATACCCCGGCAATTTTTCCAGAAACTCAGTCCACAAAACCCCCAGCGGCACAGCTTCAGCCAGTTCCCCCACAGCCCCATACCCATGAAGCCTGCCTGGCGTTTCCTGCTTGATCACATCAAAGGCCGGTTCCTCATAAGGATGATCTTTCTGTAAAGTCCGCACCGCGCGGGACAAATACCGCTCCTCCACAATACTTTCCAGCCTGATCTCATCCACCTGAGTCAGCTCCCCCACCCGGCCGACGGCGGGATCCGCTCCCACTGTGGCCCGGAACATTCCCTGCCCCTGAACCTGGAAGAAACATTCCTCATAGCATTCTCCATGATCCCCGCTGGCAAACCCCTTGCCCACACCCGCCTGAGCCAATTTTTTCCGTAAAACTTCCGCATCCGCCACAGGAACAAAGGTGGCTATTTTATACAGCTGTTCCGCCGTACTGTCCAAGAGTTCCGGCCGGGAAACCCCAACAAGCTTGGCCAAGCTCAGACTCGGCGAAAACTCCGACTGATCCAGATTCGTATGAGCCGCGTAATAGGCGATATGACTCCGCAGCAGCGCTAAAGGAATCCGTGCCTGCCGATTATCATCCCGCAAGTTTTTCAGAGGGGTAAACATCAACGGATGATGGGCTACAATCAGCTGCGCCCCAACCCCCTCAGCTTCCTCCACCACATCCCGGGTCCCGTCAAGCGCCACCAGAACCTTGTCTACCTTTTGAGCATAATCGCCCACCAACAACCCCACATTATCCCACTCTGCCGCCCAGGATTTTGGCGCTTTCTCCTCAATGATCCGGGCAATATGCCCCACGGAAACAGCCATGTTTACACATCCTATCTTTTCTTCACTCAAACAACATATCCAGCGTCACCAGCGTCAGATTATCACTTTCATGCTCTAACCGTTTTGATTCGGCACTGTATGATGACTTTGAAAAAAACATAAAATGATAGTTATCATAGTCCGGCATTAAATAGGTTTTTGACATGAGTTTCTTGACCTCCATCACATCAATCAAGGAAGTCTTCCACTTACATTCACACAGAAGAATCTTTTTCTCAAGTCTGTTGTCCGCCACCACATCAAAATCAGCGTTTGTTTTTTTACGGCTGTCGCTCCCCCACCAAATCCCAATATCCGAAGCTAAAAAAGGTAAGGTTTTTAGCTTATTCTGACGGATAACATATTGTCTGCATATTTCTTCGAAAGCCGGCTTCCCAATAAAAGACGACA
>WRII01000001.1 GCA_009782825.1 Peptococcaceae bacterium | reverse complement strand
CTCAAGGCACGCTAAAAAGAGGAGAACAGAAACCATCTTTAAGTTACTAAGATGCGTTCTCCAATATGGCTGGACGTAAGACATCATCGGGAATGACTACGCCGAGTTTAGCAAGCTGTTTTATATGGCAATTATGCCCCCTTAGCTCTGTTTTCGTTCATCGTGATGACCAAGAGTCATGGCCATTGATTGGAGAAACTCATCCGGTCAGCACGTAATTCCTTGTGGGGACTGCTATAGATTGATGTGTCATGTTCAAGAGTATTGTAATGTTGAAATTTCTGTCTGTGATAAACACAACACTAAGAAACCACTTGACTGCCCTCCAGCTGGTGCCAATAATACGCAGCAAAAGGCTGCTTATGAGAAATTTAAACTCGGATTTTAATGAAAGTGAGAGGAAATCTGATCATGGCGAATTTGTTTGATCTCATTCACAACTTAGACGACTCCCAAGTTCAAATTGAATGGGATGGTGACGATTTTAGTAAATTTTCTAATTTATTAATAACAAACAATCGTCTATTTAATGTGTTAAAAAAGGTTAGCTATAAAGCAGCAATAGGGATTGCTGTTACATTAACAGAGTTAATACAACTAAGATCGAAGCATTTTTTCCCGTATATTGATATTGCTCAAGAATTCAATAAAAAAATTGAATCTTTGTGGGCAGCAACAATTAATCCACTTTATCTAAAAACTTTTACATTTGACTGGGAGTACTATGATGATAACGAGGAATTTACTCCCTATGCATCAAATTGGGTTGTTTTGAGACATATGTTAAAGGAATGCACTCAAAGCTCTTTTACCATTCACAGATATCTCATAAATTTATCGATGTTATCCCGACATTTAACGCCAAATAAAAAGCTGTTCGACAATTGGTTTACTAAAGTAATGTGTAATACGACAGAAATATTTCCATGTACTTATGATTATGCTGACTTGGATTTTGATGACGTAGATGCTAGATACGACTGTTCTGGTGAAGCCCCTATACCAAGAGAGTTTTTCTTTAATCCGGAATTTGAGTATTCCGAAGAAGCAGCCAAGCCCATTCTCAACACTTTCCTGCAATCCCTCGACTATAACAACAATCCTTGGTTATGTACCCCGGAAGAGATGCTGGAAAAAGGGTTCAAAGGGACACCATATGAGGTCTGATATATGCCTTACACACTTCCAAGCTATATAAACAATCAGAGCCAACCCAGTCCTGTATTGAGGTATATCTGGAATACTGATTTTGTTTTCAAATATGATCCTGAGGAACGCATTGGAAAAATAAGAAATACAACCACGCAGACGAAAATTGCTTTGTGTATTGGAGTTTATGAATGGATAATATGGCGTTTCCACCGTCTTACAAATGATGCAAGTCCATTTCAAATTGCAGAAGCAGCTTGGTGTGGGAGTGTCAATAATGCTTATCTCAAGTATTTTGAACGTGACCCTGATGAATACCCTGGCCCTGTTCTTGATCCCTTGCATTCGGCAATGATGTCTATCGGGACGGTTCTTAGTTTTACAGCAGAAAACAAGGATGAGTGGGAGGATGGGTTTGGTCTTATTCTTGCACCTCTAGCAATGCACGTCCTACCCGACCCCCAACCCTTTGAAAAATGGCTGGAATATGTAACCGATAGATTGCTCCTTCTCTATCCTGAACCGGAAGATGACCCCTACGAAGACATCTTCAACGACCACGAAGAAGAACGCCGAGGCCCCCTCGTCGCCCGCGAAGCCCTCGACCCCTCATTTGACTACCACCCCGATCAAGCCCCCGAACTGCTCGACAACTTCCTCCGTAACATCGACCATATGGCAAACCCCTTCCTCCGCAGCCCCGAAGAACTCATGGAACTGGGCATCGAGCACCCCTACCGGGTCTTACCGCCAGAATCGCCTGAGTGGCGGAAGTAAGGAAAACAGAGTCCGCTTCAATGTACAAAGAGAGACCCTCATGATTGAGCGCAGCATACGATCAGAACGGGGGGAAACATATTATTGGATAAGCCGGAACCCGCAGGCCGAAGCCAAAACTCTGGTTTTTACCCATGGAGCGGCGGTCGACCACACCATGTTCGAGAAGCAGGTGGAGTATTTCAAGTCAAGCTGCACGGTGATTGTCTGGGACATCCCGCTGCATGGCCGATCCCGGCCCTACACTGAGTTCAGCTACAAAAACGCGGCCGAGGAGTTAAATGCCATATTAGACAGAGAGAACACCGACCGGGATGCGGACTTCCATTTCCCCGTGCTGCTTCTGATGGGTGACAAAGACAAGACGGGAAAACTCCGGGTTAAACTCCCGCTGCAGGAACCTTAGGCACGATAATCGTATTGATTTGGGCAGGCTTTTTCTCTTGGATCGGACCCTTGTAATGTTTGGGAACCACGTTCTTTTTCAGCGTGTGCGTCACGATAAAGCCCTTGCCGGCAGAATACGCCGGATCCGGTGTGATAATAGTATCGTACCCTGGGACAGTTATCACAGCTACATCATATTGCCCGGGCACTTTGGCATCAAGGCCATAAAAGCCGTATCTCCATCCATCCCTGCCCGCAGCGATGCCTTTGTTTGCGCTGCCCTTTTTTCCATCCAGCTTTTTGGACAACGTCACTTCTACCTGGCTGGGGCGCAGCTGTTTGGCATTGTCGTTATCGTTCCAGCGCATCTTGACTGTCACATCTTCCTGCTGTCCCGGATCCTTTGACACGGGAGCTGATTCCGGCGCCACAACAGGCTCTTCCGGGTCATCACCAGGGTGTTTCGAATCATCAGTCTTCTTAGGCTCATCAGCAGGTTCCTTCGGATCATCGACCTTCTTCGGCTCATCAGCCTTCTTCGGCTCATCAACAGGTTTCTTCGCCTCCTCAGCCGGTTTCTTCGGATCATCAGTCTTCTTTGGCTCATCGGCAGGCTTCTTCGCCTCATCAGCCGGTTGTTTCGGATCATCAGCCTTCTTTGGCTCATCGGCAGGCTTCTTCGCCTCATCAGCCGGTTGTTTCGGATCATCAGCCTTCTTCGGCTCATCAACAGGGTGTTTTGAATCATCCTTCTTAGGCTCATCAGCAGGTTCCGGTTCATCAGCAGCCTCTTGTGATTTCGCCATTACACCTTGGCTCAAGTTATAGAAGCTTCCGCTTCCCGTTGACGTCAGTTTAGAGGCACGAACCATATAATATTCTGTTTTTCCGGGATTTTCATGTGTCCACATGGTTCCCTTGACAGTATCCAGCCACGTATAGGGCCCGTCTGGGTTTGACGCGCCATAAACATAGTAACCCGTAACCGCGCTGTCTTTGGAAGCGGCCCACTCCAGCTTCGTGTCCCCTTTTGACAGGCTATTCGCTTTCAGGTTTGACACCGGAAGCGTTGGGAACATCCGCAGGGTCGGATCCCCCATCAAGGCAATATGGACTTGATTCTTCCCCGTCATACCGGTTGGCGTGTAGAATGAACTGTTGTTTTGGGTCAGCCGAGTGCTGTATCCAATAGTTTCCCCCATCGCCATGTGGTGAAAAAACCAATTCGGCCGCCCGGTCCACGCATTGGTAAGACCATAATCCGGCATGGCAAGAAATGCACGCATAAAATTGTTCTGAGAATTCCAATCTCCAAAATAGCTGCCAAAAGTCTGGCAAAAGATAATTCCAAAGTCCTGCGCAGACGCAAGATAACTCGTTGTAAACATACCGCCGGCCGCAGAACATGATGTATAGCTGCCAGGCCCATTGATGTGGCCCCATGTATATGTGTTCTGAGCCAGATACTCTTTCCATGATCCATCATCTATCCGCGCGCCGGGTCCCCATAATGTCGGGAAAAGCTTGTAGCCGTTATTAACAGCGGCATTATCTATTTTTCCGCGTCCAAACCCGTCAGAGATCAAAGCATCCTTCGTCGTCGTCATTTGGCCGATTTTATACCTGTGACTTTTATTCAGATATTGCCGCAAAAGTTCTGTCGCGTTCTTTTGAAAAGCAGGCATATTGTCAAAATCCACCCGCCCCACCTGCAGCTGCACATCATGAGGAATTTGAGTAGGAGAATCCCCCCACGCCGAAGTCATATTACCATAAAACACATCTGCCGGCCATGGCCCCACATGATCCGCATGTGCGTCCGGCGCGAGCTTCCCTGACTTAAAGACAGGAATATGGCCCAATAAATATACGGCTTTGACATTGGCCGGATCTGCGTTATAGTCTTTCTGGACCAAGGATCGTACTGAATCCGGCGCGGCGTTTCTTGACACATCGTGGCGCAGGACACCCCAGCCATCGCCGATTAAGTCCTTCTTCAGGGTTTCAAGCTCAGCTTTCAGCGCTGATGCTTGCTCCGCCTCTACCAAAAGGACAACTTTGCCGCGGGATTCCACAGCCGGAGCTTTTATCCCGGCACAAATGTACCCGGTATAGTTCGCACTGTCAACCTTGTATTCATACAGGTGTCCGACGGTAACACTCGTGTCCTCATAAGAGGTCGCGTCGCCGTTCAACTTCGCTAAAGCCGGTCCCCATGATTTCTCTTCTTTACCCTTGCGATAAACATAGTATGTGTTCTCCGATGTCGGTGTCGGCTTACCCGGCCATTGCAGCCGGATCTTAGCGGGCGATTCACTCGCCTGTGCGCTCAGCATAAGAACATAGTCATTGGGTTCTGCTGCCAAGACGGGGGCTGCCGGGTATAGGCTCAGCATCATAACGCACAACAAAAACGCAGCACATGTTTTCAGCTTTAAATAACTCATAACTCCTCCATATTCTCTTTATTTATAGATCTATTCTCTTTATTTATAGATCTATTCTAATCATACAAATTATCTATGAAACATGTCAACTATAATCTTCTTTTTATGAGACGATTACGATAAATTCGCTTGAATTATCTGCTTAATTCGCCTATATACTACATAATTCATGATTTATCAATAAAATGAACGCTTAAATGAACGCTTATATTCCCACCTGTACAATTCTATCCATGGGCGCATACCTGTCTGTTGACAACACTTCTCTCGAGACTTCTTTTCCATCCAATTTGCGAATCTTATAGGCAGAACTCCTGTATCCATTTGTCCCATTTTGGGAGACTCGCTCCTCTCCGGCCTTTAACGTCGTTACACGTTCACGAGTTGTTCCAAAGGGTATGGTTTCAATACGCGAGCTCTCTATCACGATGTCATATTCCACATCCTCTTCCATGCCAAAAATCTCGACTTTCGCTATGCCCCCGTTGGAGCTTGCTACAATTTTTATGGGATAGGTTCTCGTATTTTTGAATTTAAAATCAATTGTTCCGTAAGAGACAGTGGCGTCTCTGCTTTCTGGAACATAAGTCACCGGAAGTCCATGATTGGTTCTCTCCTCAATACCCAAATTGGCCAGCAGCACAGTGTTATACAAGGTACTTGAAATTTGACAGATTCCTCCCCCAAGTCCTTGCACCAATCTTCCGCCCTCGTAGACTCCCGCTTCTTTATAGCCGTTCTCTATCGTCCTCTTCCCCAGGGTTTCATTATAGGAAAATATTTCTCCCGGCATGATGACCTTGCCGTTGATTTTCTCACTGGCAACCCTTAAGTTTTCACTCCTGTCCACCTGTGTCACATTGTAAGTGGTCGAATAGGTTCCCAGTTTGTCCGGAAATGCCTCTATCCCAATTTGATCTGTCGTTTTTTGAGGATAATGGATCTCCAGGGGAATGTTATACTCTTCCTGCTCTTTCTTTAACATCTCCCTCGCGTGCGCGATATCAAAGCTTACACCTAAAACATGAGGGTATATGACAATTTTTTTATCGTCTGATTTTGTATAGTAGGCATCTTTAGGTTCTGCGCAGACTTCTTTGTGGATCGCATCTATATCGATTTCCGAGACCTCTTCTCGCTCAGCGGGAATAGTGATTTCAGAGACGTTTTTTGACATCGCCTTCACAATAGCATCCTTGAGCTCTTCTTCATTGACAGAGTATCCAGATTGTCCTCTTACAATCACAAGGGTCTGATCCTCAAGATAGTAGCTATTATCAATCATTTTGTTGGGAACAGTATTTGATATGTGTTGGGTCAGTTCTCCCAATCCCTCAGGGTTATAAGAAATCACACCATCAATATTTTTCCCCCTGATCAGCAGCATCACTATGGCATAATTATTGCCGATAAGATGGCTTGACCTTCCCAGATTATAGGCCTTTTCGACGGTGGATTCCACATCAAATTTGAACCCTATATCTTCTGGCGAGAGCGATTCGGAATATTCTTCTAATTTTATGTTGAGCGAAGCAGGCTCTTTTTGCAATGTGATTTTTTCTATGGCCTCTTCTTTTGTCAGCCCTTGTACGTTGATATCATCTATTGTGATATTGTACAGTATTTTGTCGTTAGTCAGATGGGTCACTGCGAAAACTGTGGAAAAAATACTTATTACGAAAAGTATAGCGATCACTGGCACAAGAATGACTTTCCTGTTTCTCCGCAAGTCCCTGGTCACTGTTTCCGTGATGAAGACGCTGGAGGGAAGACTTGTTTCTATCTGTTTTTCTATCTGTTCAGCCGCGTCATCTGAGTCTCTTTCATGTTCTGATCCAACAGTATTCTCACGATCTCTATCACCCAATTCTCCTTCGAATCCAATGATATGGCTTGAATCCCCTTCTGTTTCCGGCGCCCTCTTTTCCAGCTCTTCCGCAGTCTCCCTTTCTTTGTCATCTGCGCCTTCTGTAACTTCTATAACTTCTGTAACTTCTGCTTTCTCTGCCACTTCTGCTTTCTCTGCCACTTCTGCTTTCTCTGCCACTTCTGCTTTCTCTGCCACTTCTGCTTTCTCTGCCACTTCTGCTTTCTCTGCCACTTCTGCTTTCTCTATCACTTCTGCTTTCTCTATCACTTCTGCTTTCTCTATCACTTCTGCTTTCTCTGTGATTTTTGGGATTTCTATGACTCGCAGTTTCATTGTGACTTCCAGATCCTCTATGACGTCTAGCTCCTCTGTGACATCTAGTTTCTCTGTGGCGTCTGGCTTCTCTGTGGCGTCTAGTTTCTCTGTAGCGTCTAGTTTCTCTGTAGCGTCTAGTTTCTCTGTAGCGTCTAGCTTTTCTGTGACATCTAGCTTCTCTGTGACATCTAGGTTCTCTGTGACATCTAGGTTCTCTGTGTCTTCGGACATATCATCTTCCCCGTTTATTCCGTTTATACCATTTATTTTTTCTATGGATTCTTTTCTCTGATTATCCTCCATCTTAACCCTCCTCCTTTTAGAAGAATCATAGCATATCCAAGTATCAGCTTCAACAAATAACGACTTTTTTTGCTATTAAATCACTTTTTTGACCCCCTCCGAATCCGACACGGCTTTCCAATTTGATAAAACAAAGCAAAGTATAAGGATATAAACTTATATAAAAAGGAACCCTCAAGGGTTCCTTGAATACAGACATTCTGTTTTGCTATATTAATATATTAAGAACACACATTTAAAATTACACTAAGGGTAATATTCAGCATTAATGCAATTAAGGGACTGTAAGGAAATAAGCATCAGGCGCCTATTGTGCGATCTCCAGGCGCCGTCTCCCCACCCACTGGGATCTCTTTCTGCCCCAATTCTTCGTTCGCCGCACTCTTATGCTTAGAAATAATAGTGAAGTTTTCAGCAACAAACAGGTACAGAAGACAGGCGATACACACAAGACCCATGCTGACAACGATTTCTGTCACCGCCGGGAAGTAAGAAGATCCCGGCGCGATCTCGTTCATATATCCAGATAAAGATGTCGTGGTCACATTGAACCGATTCAAAACCACGCCGCCCACCACCAGCCATCCAAACCATAGCTGACCTGCATTGGTAGACGTTGCTTTGCTGAAAGCCAGAACAATCGGAACCAGCACCCCTGCCAGCAGCTCCAATAAGAACAGGTTGCTTTCCAGTGTCCCAGCAGTTAGGGCAACCCCCTGATCCCTAACGAGCAGAAGATCCACAAGCTTCAAAACAAAATAGAGACTCAGAATCACGCCTGAAATTTTGATCAGCCCGTTCAGAACCTTCATATCCACTTTATGGTTCAACCCGCGTCCCGCCAGCCGGGCTTCCAGCGCGATCATCGCCGGCCCCACAGCAAAGGACGTCAGCAGGAAGAACAAAAACATAATTGGACTATACCACAGCGAATGCACTTTTCCCGGCATGACAATAAACAATTCGCCTAAGGAAGACTGATGCAGCGTCGGCAGCATGATCCCGACAATAAGCAAAACAGGGAAAATTTTCACGAAAATGCCGTGGCGCTTTTTAAACATTTTTTCGGTAGCTATATGGCCAAATTCCAAAATCTGAATTATCAAATAGAGTGAAACGCATATAAATACCTCAAACAAAACACTGTGGTGCCCCCAGGAAATCATAGGCATATACGCCTGATGCCACTGGCCCACATCCAAAAACAGCCCCACCACAACCATGATATACCCCAAAAGAGATGTCAGCATCGCACTGCGCGCAATCGACTGATATCTATCCGTACGCATAATATACACAATAAATGCTGTACTGTACCCCCCGCCGGCCAGAGCCACCCCCAAAAACACATCGAAGGTGATCCAGAATCCCCACGGCCATTGGTCGTTCAAATTGGTCACACTTAAACCCAATACCAACCGCACTATTAT
Organism: Peptococcaceae bacterium; assembly: GCA_009782825.1. Taxonomy (GTDB): domain Bacteria; phylum Bacillota; class Desulfitobacteriia; order Desulfitobacteriales; family Syntrophobotulaceae; genus WRJI01. Next base: position 168,277 of record WRII01000001.1, on the reverse strand, counting down.
AATTGAAACTGCGGCCACCGCAATGCCCAGCATAACCAGGCGCACCGGCGTCCAGCGGAATCCCCATTTGGCTCGGGCAGTCTCCTCTTGCATGTTATGTTCCCCCTTCGTCCTTTAAGTTCAAGTTTAATTAGTCCAGATGCTCCTTGCCCTTATTCCGCAGCCAGTAAATCCCTCCCAAGACCACTGCCCAAGCCCCCCCGACAAGAGGGGTCATCTTCATATAGTCCTCCGAATAAGAAGGAATCGACTCCACGGGAACATCTGTCCGAAAACGCATCTCCTCAAAAGGCACATCAGAGATATACAGCCACGACGTTCCGCCCGCCTCCTTTTCCCCATAGATATGAGGAATATAGGACACGTCCCCCCCCCGGTCAGCCACACGCTCCCTCGCTTGCCTCAGCAGCGCGCTCCTCGTGCCATAGGTGAGAGCCCCTGATGGACACACCGATACGCATGCCGGCTCTTCCCCGTCCATGACACGGTCATAACACATCCGGCATTTACTGCATCCGGGAATAGATTTTTCCCATTCGTATTTGATGATATTGAACGGACACGCCATCATACAGTACCGGCAGCCTACACAGAGGCCTTGATCATATACCACCGGCCCCTCGGGAGTTTTCTGAAAAGCCTTGGCAAAACAGGCTGCAACACATGCCGGATCCTGACAATGGAAACACTGTGTCTTGACAAACCGGTTTTTTACCCGGCTGCCTTTAGGCGCCACCTTATAAAGATTGATAGACGTCCATATACTGCCATTCAGACCTTTCCCAGGATCCTGAGCACGGTCTTCAGCCGTTTTCGCTTGATCTTCTTGCTTCCATTCCAATTTATTGTGGATTTTGCAGGCAACGCTGCAACTTTCACAACCGATACACTTTGGAATGTCCACCAGAACCCCTTTCGCGTCGCCCAGCGCATCATCAGCAGCATGTGCCGCCTCCGACCATCCGGTCAGACCCACCGCAGCCCCTGTCAGTGCAGCCCCGCCGGCAAGCTTGACAAAAGATCTTCTCGATATTTTTCTTGGGTGCTTTTTGTCACTCATCCTTCGATCTCCTCCTTCATTAAAGCTGATGTCCATTAGCACAGGCGACCCTTCATCTTGTACTTTTATCTGCTAATGTCCTTCAGCGAAGCCCCTATCTTTGGAATCACTCTTAACGATACGTGCCGGAAAAAGCAGTGTGCGCCCTTTTTTGCACAAATTCACTCAAATTTATTATATAGCAAGGGACACAGAATATCAATTATCCCCCTATAAAGAAATATTGGAAAAGCCAGAAAATAAATTGATCAGTATCATTAAAAGTTTTTATAATAATTGATTCTGGTGCAAAAAAAAGAGCCTCTCCCGGCTCACGTGCGCTTGTAATGTATATTCCAAGAAACACTATTTTGTTGTCGTCCATCCTATTTTCGCATAACCCCCTGCGCTCAGTTCTTCGACTTGCGGTTTTTCAGAGATCGTAAAAAAACATACCCTTCCTGCTATGAATTGCTCAATGCCTGCATCGGTCTGATTTAAAAAACCAGTTGAGAAGACGAGGCGCACACCCCCCTTCTTCGCCACCCCTCACTTCCTGAACTTCCTGCACTATCATACTGCTTATTTCTATGGCGTTCTTTTCCGGCGGTTATCTCCGCAAAGCTGGCAACGCATTGCCTTCATCTGGGAAAAGGCGCCTGTGTTCTTGTCCTTAGAGATATTCTTCTTGTGTCCTCTATTTCCTTTTTTAAGCAAGGACTACTCTCGTCGTTTTTTTAGAAATAATAGGTGTTTAAGGATCTTTTTAGGAATCGCTTAAGGCCTGTCCTGGCTCAGGGAAGATTCTCCGAAAGCCGATTCCCCATAAGCACGCTCGCCCATCACGTCCATTTCCCACTCCTCGTCCACAAAAAACGAATCCATGTCGCGTGTCGGCAGACTGCCCAAGTTATTGCCCTCAGAATCATCGGGCAAAGAGCGCAGATATTCCGTATCTTTTTTCTGGGCAACAGCGACACCCTTAATCATTCCATCCCGTGCCATCTGTACACCCACTTCCCGGCTAACGGCAGTGCCATCAGACAACTCGTATCCTTCAACATGGCCCGAATCCTTGATCAACGCCACAATACTGAGCGCGTCTGAGCGCGGGACAGGAATCTCTTTATTGGTGTTGACAATATGGTGCATAACACTGTCTTCTTCGTGCATAACAGCATCCTCCTTAAAAAGTCTTGCGAGCGGATATCCTCCAGTAAAGGGGATATCCTTCGGCTGTGAGAACTCTTTTTACAGCCCCTTACTGTTAGTTTGCAAAGAAAACCTCTCTCTCATACATCCATCTTATCAATTATCAGCCGCCAACAGAGCCTCTTCCTTCCCCATATCCGTAACCTTCATACGGTCAATACGCAAGCCTTCCATCTTCGTAATTTCAAAGCGCGCCGTGCCGATCTCAGCCACATCGCCCTCCTCCGGAATACGATTCATAAACCCAATCACATACCCCGCCACCGTATTATAATCATTTTCTTCTTCGTCATAATCCAGCTTCAGATAACTCACCAGATCATCAATCAGCATTTTCCCGGATACGCTGAAGCTGCCATCAGAATCCTGGGTGATCTCCGGATCCTCCTTGTCGAATTCATCCTGAATATCCCCGACCAGTTCTTCCAAAATATCCTCCATAGTTACAATCCCCACATTGATTCCGTACTCATCCACAACCACAGCAAGCTGCTGCTTGTCTTTCTGAAATTTATGCAACAATTGGGCCAGCGGCAAATATTCGGGGATAAACTCCACCTCACGCATCACATTCTTCAGAGACAGGTCCCTTCTTTCTCTCAAGAGTCCCGCGCTTTCCTTCTCTCTGGTGTTCCGTGATGTGCCCTCCTCCCGCATCTGAAACGCCAAGAAGAACAAGTCCTTGATATGCACGAACCCCAAGATATTATCCGCCGTCCCATCGCAGACCGGATAGCGTGTGTGCCCCGACGCCCGGGCAATCTCAATGTTCTCCTCGATACTTTTGTCCTGATACAAGAAATCAACATCCGGACGCGGCAGCATCACATCACAGGCCACCAGCTCTTCAAAATAAAATACATTTTGCAGCATGGTCTGCTCCGTCTCTCCAATATGGCCGCTCTTATAAGAATCACTGATCAAGACCTGCAATTCTTCCTGAGTATGGGTCATTTCCGATTCCGTCGCCGGTTTTATCTTGAAAAGCCGGACAAAGAAATTGGCCGCTCCGTTAAAAAGCAGCACCCCCGGATAAAACACTGTATAGAACACACGCATAGGCCACGCCAAAAACAAGGCTATAGCCTCCGCCTTTTGTATCGCCACCGTCTTGGGCGCCAATTCTCCAAAGATCACATGTAAAGACGTAATCAAGAAAAACGCCGCTGCCACAGCAATCGTACTCACAACAGCCTCAGGCACATGAAGCCCGATGTTTCCAAAGAAAGCCTCAAGAAGACCTCCAACAGCCGGCTCTCCCAACCAGCCCAACCCCAAGCTGGCCAGCGTAATCCCCAGCTGGCACACAGACAGATATCCATCCAATTTTTTCAAGCCAAAACTCACATATTTGGCCCTGCTGTTCCCTTCCAAGACCAATTGTTCAATACGGGTCGGACGCACCCTGACAAAGGAAAACTCCGCTGCCACAAAAAGCGCGTTCAGCGCGACCAAGAGCAACGCTAGAAGAATCATCAACCCTGACGATAAAGGATCGTCCAACTTTAATCACACTCACTTAAAATGGAGAAATGGCTGGGGTAGATGGATTCGAACCACCGAATGCCGGAGTCAGAGTCCGGTGCCTTACCGCTTGGCGATACCCCAAAGCGCAAAAGTTTTTCTGCTGAAATTAGAATTCCACATATATAAACAACAAATATTATAGGGAATCCTGAGCTGTTTGTCAACCACATTTTTTCTTCTTTTTTTTCAATTTATTTTCCAATTTACGTCCAATTTATTTTTGCTTTTTTCTTTATAGTACAACATCAAATATACGTTTGCCGCTCAGTTCTACCCACTCCGCGTATGGCTTTTTATCTATGCTTTTGCGAAAATCGAATGTGAGCAGATAGCCTGTATCTGCGTTCTTGCTCTCCATATAATCGAGCATCTGTACATAGGCTTCTTGCTTGTACTTTTCGCCATGCCAGATCTTCAGTTCTATGATAAACTGCTCCCTGTTAAAGTCTACCACAATATCCATACGGCGTTGATTTCTTGTTTCGCTTTCTATGTGGTAGAAGCCATACCCATTGATCAGCGGCCGCAAGTATGACAAAAACAATAAACGGCCATGCCTCTCGAGAAATTCGGTATCCTTTTCGCAGAACATCTCATAGTAGTGCGCCGCAAATTTTTCCAGGCACACCTGCATATTGAACCTCCTGTCATAAATAATGTCAGACGCGAGAACACCTTTGATCATCCTTTTTCCTTCACGTGTCTGTTCTTTTGAAATGAAGTATTCATAAATAAGTACTTCAAAAATTCTATTTGATAGGGCCGCAACACCATTATTATTCTCTATGACGCCAAAGGTGTGGGCTAACTCTACAACTGGATTGCCAAATTTGAAGTTATATCTTTCGCCCAGAATAAGGATGCCATAGATGAAATTGTATAACTCTTTGTTGTTTTCAAGGTTTTTATAGATATCATCAAATAATGTATTTCTTTCGTTGAGGAGTATCTGGACAGCGTTTTGCACCCCTTGGGAAGTCCAATTCCTATCCAGTTTTTCATCGATATGTTTACATATTCTTGAGACTAAATAGGGATAGCCGTTTGTATAGGTGTGTATCTCTTCGGAAATAGCAGGAATGTCCATATTTGTCCTGTGGTCCCTTTCGTATTCAGCGAGCATGGTGGCGATCTCGGCGTCATTAAAGGACATATCCACCTCGAAGTCTATAGCTATGTTCCATGGCGAATTGTATAGCTTGTTTTCTTCGGGTGCAGGCTGGTAGGAGCCTTCGCTGACCATCTTCAGCTTTATATTTTTGATATCATATACCCCTGCAAGTATGACGCTATGGAATGTATAATCTTTCCCGTTCTTTCGAGCCAGAAATTTGTTGCGCAGCATGCCAAGAAAATGTATGAAGATGCGGTTGTTGCTTGTCTTGTCTACTTCATCAATCATCAGAACAACTTTTTTATCTTTACACATTCTGGTAATATGATCGCTCAACAGATCGAAGGTAGATATATCGCTGCCGAGCCACTCCTTTTTGTATGCCTCAGGCACTGATGTGAATTCAAGAGCCCTGAATATTTTCCTGAGGAACATCAGGCAAAAACTTTCTTGTAAAGCAAAGCTTTCATCGCCAACGCCTTCAAAGCTGGTAGATATAACGATGTATTCATCTTTCAGGGTTTTTTCAAGATAGGCCAATGTTGTGGTTTTTCCATACTGCCTGGCCCGATTGATCGTGAAATAGCTGCGGGCATCTACTAACTTTTTAATTTGCTCTATCTTGTCACTGATATCTACCATATAATCTTCTTCAGGGATACACAATCCAGTTACATTGAATTTACACATATAAGGCCTCCTTTTGCCTACCTATACGAAACAAAACAATGCGTAAAGCGGGATACTCTTGATCCCGTTCTCAAAACCAAAGTTTTTTGCTGATACTCGGATGGAGTACAAAGGTTTATAGATATCCCGATAGCTCCGTAAACTTTTCGAACGCACATTATCAGTCGACTTTGCTTCCAGTGGAATGATATTGCCCTGCCTGTCCTGAAAGACAAAATCCACCTCTGCCTTGCCTTGGGAACTCCAATAGTAAGGGGTAATACCGTTTGCAACCAGCGCCTGGCAGATATAGTTTTCAGCCAAAGCCCCCTTAAAACCGTCAAAACTGTGGGGAGTATGTATCACCACAGTTGACACAATATCGAGTTTAGAACAAAGCAGCCCTGTGTCCACCATATAAACCTTGAACGACTCATTTTCCGCGTAACCCGACAAAGGCAGCTTCCCCTCGGTGACATGAATGCACTTATTTATCATGCCGGCTGCTTTCAGCCAATCCAGCGCGACTTCATAATCTTTTGCCCGGGCCCCGGATCTTATGACCTTATATTGAAATTTGCGGTTTTCTTTAGCAAGCTGCGCCGGAACCGACGCCCACGCCGCCATGATCCGGGTGGTTTCCTGAGGAGTAGCGTATTTCGCCATATCTGCAATATACGAATCGTTCAGTGTGCGCTGCAGGGCTACCACAAAATCAAAGTCCCTCTTATTGGCATATTCCTGCACCACTCGAGGCATACCGCCAATCACAAGATATGTTTTGTATAAATCCATTGCTGTGTCATGAAGGGACATTGGCATAAATTCTTCATAAGATTCACGGATTAATGCGCAAAGTCTCTCTTGTCCGATTGCCCACAGAAATTCCTCAAAGTCCATTGGATAAAGATAAAGCATGTCGACCTTGCCAACAGGAAAAGAAAATTTTTCACGTTTCACGGCCACACCAAGCAAGCTTCCCGCTGCGATGATGTGATACTGTGGGGCTCTTTCAGCAAAATATTTGAGGGAGGTCAACGCCTGTTCGCAAGCTTGAATTTCATCAAAAATAATCAGGGTGTCTTCCGGCAGTATCGTTTGGCTGTTATGGGCAGCAAGCTCTTTGATAATCCGCTCCGGGTTTAGATCACGTTCAAAGATAATGGGGACCTTCTGGGATTCCTCCATACTAAAATAGGCAACATTTTTATAATTCTCCCTCCCAAATGACAACAGAGCATGGGTCTTACCCACCTGCCGTGCGCCTTGCAGGAGAAGGGGCTGTCTGTTCGAGGCATCTTTCCATGCCAATAGTTTTTTTGCGATTTTACGTTCCATAAAGTGTGATCACCTCACACTTACTATACCATAGAGCTGATAAACACGTCAATCAACAACCTCTTTTACCCCTTTTACGCCTTTTGCCTTGCCGCCCTTTTCACAATCTCCACCAAAAGCGCCACACCCTTCTCCAGCTGATCCACCGCAATAGATTCCACAATCGTATGCGGTTCCGTCATCCCAATACCCAGCACCGTACACGGCACTCCCCGTTCATTGAAAATATTGGCGTCCGATCCCGCTCCCGTCGCTTCCAGAACAAAAGCCTCCCCAGTGGCCTGGGCCGCCTCCCGGGCCATACAGATCAGCGGATGATCATCCGCCAGAGAATACGCCTGATAGTGAACCTCTTTTTCCACCTGCAGGCCGGCCCCTTTCTCCGCACAAGCCCGTTCAAAAACATCGAGAATCCGCTGCACCTCCGCCTCCATACGCTGGGGAGAAAGGCTGCGCACCTCCGCCGTAATCTCCACATCCTCAGCCACAATATTCATAGCCTTACCGCCGTGAATCGTGCCAAAATTGCTTGTGGTCTCCAGATCAATGCGGCCGGATCGGATCTGCGCAATTGCCTCCGCAGCCACCACAATAGCGTTGATCCCCTTCTCCGGCTCCGCACCCGCGTGAGCCGCCCGCCCTCGCACCTTGAGAGTCATAACCGTATGAGTAGGCGCTCGATTCACCACAGACCCCACATCCCCATCCCCATCCAGCACATATCCATAAGCCCCTTGAAGCGGCTCTGTCAACCCGCGGCATCCAACCAGACCCACCTCTTCCTGCACCGTCAGGACAATTTCCAAAGGCGGGCAGGAGAGAGCCGCGTCTCTCTGCACTACCTCCAAGAGACCTAAGATCATGGCGATTCCCGCCTTATCATCAGCCCCAAGAACAGTTTCTCCGTTGCTCACCAGACGGTCTCCACACCTCTGAGGCGTCATCCCTTCCGTCGCCGTCACCGTATCCATATGGGCCGACAACAGCAGCACAGGAACCTGAGCCGCCCCTTCTGCGCCTGAAGACCCCAAAGACCCTGAACACCCCGGATGCCGCGCAATAATATTGCCCATATCACTCCCTGTGGCTTGTGCCGAGTCATCTATGGTCACTGCGCATCCCAAGCGGGTCAGCTGTTCAACAAGGTAACGGCCCAATACCCCTTCCTTTTTAGGCGGACTGTTGATAGACGTCAGTTTGATGAATTCATCCACAACAAAAGACATAAGGTTCCCTCCGTTTATCCCACTAATGCGGGCTTTGCCCGCAAGTGGTCAGTGATCAGTGGTTAGTGGTCAGTATTGGATTTTTTTGTTTTTTATTGACGCTTCGCGTCTGTAAGGGACTATCAGTTTTGAGGAGGCCCCGGAGAATATGGGTGCGGATAGGACGGTGGGCCCTCAAAACCCTTAAGCTCGTTAGAATCCGCGATATTCTGATCCAGAGAACGCTCTCGCACAAAAGCATACAGCTCAGCATATGTGGCTTCCATATAGGGAACCAGAAAATAAATCCCGATTCCACAGCAGGCAATACACCCCAGGATCCCCCACCCCAGAAAAGAGAGATCCAGAACAAAGATACTCCCCTTTTCCCCATGAGTCATTGTCCGGCTTAAGTCCAGGACACGGCGGGTATCTATGTCAGGGTTTTCAGCTAAAATATAGGGCACATACCGATACTGATAATATTTAACAATCCCAGGAATTATAAACAACAGCGACCAGAGAAAGATATGAAGGTCATAGAAAAACATGGTTTTCACCACCTTCATATATCTCCCTTCCCGAAAAGCCCAGAAGAGCGTTCCCAGATCAACCTTCTCCAAGCGCGTCTCCATTAAATAGCGGCAGAGTCCCACTTCGATCAGATTCAACACAAATATTTTTAAAGCATACCCGATAAGTATTGTGATAAAGGCTACCACAAGCATTGTGACCCCAAGAGTTATCAAGAACTGACCCTCATAAACGGAATAACCAGAAGTTACAAGGCTCGCCGCATTGCTAAATACACTGCTGATGGACCCGCCAACCCCGCTGATAATCGTAAAAATAAAACACGCCAGGAAAACCATCCAATAATGTTTTCGCAAGACGCCCTTAGCATGGGTTTTTAAAAATTCTCTGCTCCACATCTTACACTCATCTCCTTATTTTTTATTCTCAATTCCTATGTTTGCGGCATATTATGTATTCTTGCGAATCTCTCCCCGGGCCAGCTCATCACAGCGATTGTTGTGAGCATTGTCCGCGTGCCCCTTCACCTTATGCCAGACAACATCGTGAGTCCCCGCCAGCTCAAACAGCGTTTCCCACAAATCCTGGTTCGCCACCGGCTCTTTTTTAGAATTCATCCATCCATTGCGTTTCCACCCTGCCAGCCACTTCCTCTGAAAAGCGTTGATCAGATACGCGCTGTCACTATAAAGATCAACGGCACACGGCCTTTTAAGGGCCTCCAGCCCCCGCATAGCCGCTGTCAGCTCCATGCGCTGATTCGTCGCTTCCTGAACAAACCCGCTGATCTCCCGTTGTTGATCCCGCCAGAAAAGCAGCGCCGCCCATCCTCCAGGCCCTGGGTTCCCCGAACAGGCCCCGTCGGTATAGATACTCACCCTTGTCTCGTTCCGGGTTGACATACTCATATCACTACAACACCTTCACCATAGCATTCTCATCACAATTGGGGAATTTGACACAATTCAAACATTCTTTCCACACCTTATGAGGCATGTCCTCTTTTTGAGTCAGGCAAAATCCAAGTTTCTCAAAAAACCCCACCTGATAAGTAAGTGTAAACGCCCGTGGACATTTGAGGCTCCGGGCCTCCCCCAACAGAATGTTCACAAGCCGCGCGCCAATCCCCTGGCCTGTGTACCCTTTATCCACAGCCAGCGACCGAATCTCCACCAAATCATGCCAAGTCACATGCAGACCGCCAACCCCCACAACACGTCCTTCATCCAAGGCCAGAGAGTATTCCCATATCCCTTCATAAACAGAATTGAGTGTCCGCGGCAGCATAAGCCCCTCATCCGCATACTCGGCAATAAGCCTGATAATCTCTTCCGCATCCAACAGATGCGCTTTGCGAAATGTGATCATAATCAAGTCATCCGCGTAAAATCCAGCACACCCTTTTGTTTCCACTGTCTGTCAAGCCTATAACACGGGAACGCGTCACGATTCTTAATCCACTCCAGAGCAATCCGCAGTTCCTCCTGGCACGCCGGCGAAATCAGACAATTTATCCGGCCATCCCACCGATAGCGCGGCAAACGAACACTGATATCCTTCATGAGCTCCCGCCACCAGACAGCCGAGACCATCCGGGTCAGCGGCTTCTCCAGAATAGGCATGACAACATGAAGATCCTGAACTTCGTCATGTCCCGCCTCAGCAGACCGCACCATGAAATACACTTTATTCAGATCCAGCGGCTTATTATTCAAAAGAATACAAGGCAGCTCCACACAGCGGCCCCACATCTCACCTCCTTGCCCCGGTTCTTCCCAAAGCAGCAGAGGCAGAGCCTCTTTGGCTTCTAAAATCCCCTCTTGCTTATGCTCAGAAATCACCTCAATGAGATCCTCCACCGCCGTGCGAAATTCAGGGTTTAAGCTGCCCCGAGCATCAACCCAGCCCCCCCTGTGATACTTCTCGCCGGCCGCCCGGCCCATCCACTTGGCGTTCGAGGCAAATTCAAGTTTGCCTCCCGTTTTCTTGATATAAGCAATCTCCAGCATCCCCCGGCACAAAACAATTTTATTGCGTTTAAAAACTACCCGGGCCCCCAAAGGCTCCAAGCTCTCAAAATACAAACGCAGCGCCTTAAGATAGGAGGCCTCCACCGGATTGATCTGCCTCTGCCATGTCTTCCAATCCGGCTTCTCAATCTTCATCTGAATCGGCATGCCATCAGTAGCCCTGAACAGACTCGGCTTCATCCTCTCCCGCCAGTAGAGGGCCTTGCACATCACCGGCCCGCCAAAGGTCTCCATAACCTGCAGAAATCCCTCAGAAAATTGCGGCGCAACAAAATACATAACCGTACGCGCCCCATTCCCCAATTGAGCCGCCCACAAAAGACCGGCCTTCAAAAATTCCTCCTCCTGATCCTCACGGGTTTTCACAATAATCCCTGCTCGCAGATTCATATCGCCGCCGCTAAAATACTTGAAAGTCGTAGGCAAAGGCCACCTGATCTGCCTGTCCTGAGTCCATTCCAGCCAGTTTGACACAACAAAGAGATCCGAATAAGCCTCCCATTGTGTCTTCCAATCCATTTCTACAGCCATCATCTTTAACACCTCACTCAACAATATCTATCTTTTAGAGCGCCCTCATAAGGGGACAACCCTATCATAAGCCTAACGCGGGCTGCGCCCGCAAGTGGTCAGTGATCAGTGGTTAGTGGTCAGTGGTTAGGGATTTTCTTGTTTTTTATGGACTTCGCGTCCATAAGGTACTAAAAAATCTATCTATAATAACATGCATGATGCATACCATCCAAAACAAAACATCCAAAACAAAACAGATTTATGTTTAACTCTATGGGAAAACTCTGTTTCAAGAACTCTTTTACACAACTTTTTTTGTATGAGAAAACTCATACCTGCTCTTTTTGGCGGTCGGCTTAATTAGTAGGACACTAACAGATAATAGTACCTTACAGGCGCGAAGCATCAATAAAAAACAAGAAAATCCAATACTAACCACTAACCACTGATCACTGACCACTTGCGGGCAAAGCCCGCATTAGCAGATAATAAGTCACACGCAACGAGACACCGTGAAACAACGGTGAGTTACCCTTAGCATAAAACAAAACCTCAAAAAGCGCAAGAGGCCAAATTATCGATAAGTTTCAATAAATTAGTAACTTGCAGACGCGAAGCGTCAACAAAAAACAAGAAAATCCAATACTGACCCCTGACCACTGACCACTGACCGACCCCTTGCGGGTCACAAGCTATAATTCGGCGCTTCCTTTGTAATCAAAATATCATGAGGGTGACTTTCCTTGAGTCCGGCCGCTGTCATTTGGATAAACTGAGTATTCCTTCGCAGCGCCTCAATATTCGCCACACCACAATATCCCATGCCGGCGCGCAATCCTCCAATCATCTGGTATACCGTTTCCGCCAGCACCCCCTTATAAGGCACCCGCCCCTCAATGCCTTCAGGAACCAGCTTTTGATCCTCCTGCTGGAAATAACGGTCTCTGCTGCCCGATTTCATCGCTCCGATCGATCCCATCCCGCGATAGACTTTGAAACTGCGGCCTTGATAAATTTCGATCTCCCCGGGACTCTCTTCCGTTCCGGCAAAAAGAGAGCCAATCATAACAACATGAGCCCCCGCAGCAATAGATTTCACAATATCCCCAGAAAATTTGATCCCGCCATCCGCGATCACCGGAATATTATGTTTGGCCGCTTCCGCAACACAATCCATAATCGCCGTGATCTGAGGAACCCCAATCCCGGCAATGACCCGGGTTGTACAAATCGACCCCGGCCCAATCCCCACCTTGATCGAATCCGCCCCCGCCTCAATAAGGTCACGGGCCGCTTCGGCAGTTGCCACATTTCCCGCCACAATTTGCAGATGGGGAAAACGGCCCCGCAGCTCCTTCAGCATCATGCCCACATTGCGTTGGTGACCGTGGGCCGTATCCAGCACAATAACATCCACAGCCGACGCACACAAAGCCTCCACCCGCTCCACAGCATCTCGGGAAACACCCACAGCCGCTCCCGCCAAAAGCCTGCCCCGCTCATCTTTCGCCGAATTGGGATATTGGCGGGCTTTTTGAATATCTTTGATGGTAATAAGTCCCATCAGGGTCATATCCCGATCCACCAGCGGCAGCTTTTCGATCTTATGCTTGATTAGAATCTCCTTAGCCCCGTCCAAAGTCGTTCCCGCCGGAGCGGTAATAAGACCCTCATGGGTCATGACTTCCTTCAACAGCCTCGCCCCATCAGTCTCAAACCGGAGGTCACGGTTGGTGACAATTCCAACCAATCTCCCTTCCAGCGTAACCGGCACCCCTGAAATACGATACCTGGCCATAATTTCCTGAGCCTCATGCACCGTTGCTTCCGGACCCAAGTAGATCGGATTGGTAATCACGCCGTGCTCAGAGCGCTTCACCTTATCCACCTCAAGAGCCTGTTCCTCAATGTCCATATTCCTATGGATGATGCCTATTCCGCCTTCCCGGGCCATAGCAATCGCCATCTTAGATGTTGTCACCGTGTCCATCCCGGCACTCATCAACGGGATATTGAGCTTAATCTGCGGCGTCAAATATGTAGCTACATCAACCTCATTAGGCAGAACTTCCGACTTCGCGGGAACAAGCAAAACATCATCAAAAGTTAATCCCACTTTCTCGCGTATTTTGACCATCCCTAACTCCCTTCCTCTTTTTTTTTGTAACATTTAAAATAGTATATTATGTCGTCTTGTTAATTGTCAATTGTAAGTGTCTCCCCATCTTTCCGCTTTGATTTTTGCGTTCCAGAGCCTGGGCCAGGTCATTTTTTTCCTTTTCCACCTGCTCCAGCAAATTCATGAGCACTCGACGGCTCAGGCGCAGCCCATCCAGCTGTTTTTCCAGTTCGGCAATTCTTTTTTTTAAAGAAACGGTGACATCCGTGGTGTTGATCATGGTGTATCCATCCTCCCGGCTTAAAATAAACACTGATACTCCTATTCTATACGCCGGAAGTCCATTTTAACCCTCATGACCCGAAATGTTCCGCAGCCTTTGCACAAGCGCAGACAGCCCCTCTTCCTCTATCCCAAACTCCCCCATTTCCGCCCGTATGCCCTGACCATGAAAATCCGATCCCCCCGTGGCCAGAATGTCAAAATGCCGCGCCCACTTTTGTAACGCTTTCGTCTGTGAAGGTTTAAGATCCGGGTGCCGCACCTCCAGACCCTCCAACCCTTCCTTCACCCATTCCGTCAAAACATGGAGACTCATCCCTTTAGGATGGGCCAAAACAGCAACCCCACCACTCTCCTTGATCATTTTGATCGCCCCCAGAGGACGAATATCATCCCGTACCACATAAGCCGCCGCCCCCTCATTCAAATAACGGACAAAAGCCTCCTGCATAGAAGACACCACCTGGCGCTGCACAAGAACACGGGCTATATGCGCACGTCCCACAGAGGGCCCTTTGGCCACACTCTCCACCTCCTCCCAGGCAATTTCCACCCCCAGGGTGTTGAGTTTAGCCACAACAGCCTGACACCGATCCCTTCGTTGGGCGCGCAGCACCTCCAATCCCCGCTCAAGCTCCTCCAGTCCACGTTCATGCCCCTCCTCCCTGCTCAAGCCCTTCTCTCCTTGAGGCGCCTGCCCGGTAATGAAGCCCGGATCGAAGTACCCCAACACGTGAACCTCTTTGCCATACCAGGATGTATTGATCTCAACCCCCGGAATCATTTTTAAGGGCCCCTCTTTCGCCGCCGCCCAAGCCTCCGGCCACCCCTCTATACTGTCATGATCCGTAATGGCCAGAACACGTATCCCCTTCTCAACCGCACGGTGAACCACCTCAGTCGCACTCAGCCATCCGTCAGAACAACACGTATGGCAATGCAAGTCAGCATACCAAGCCATTTTTAGCCCCCGCCTTTCCCTCTCACGCGAGCTGTGCCCGCAGCCAACGATCTATGCCCACATCACGCGAGCCATACCCGCAATCCAAAAACCTGTTTCCCTTAACTTTGCGTCCTCAAAGGCTATTTATATCCTTCAACACTCCTCCGGCAGCGTCTGTTCCAGCACCCGCCAAAAATTCCCGCGCGCCACCGCCTGAATTTCCTGAGAGCTAAACCCCTCTCGTCCCAAGGCCTCCAGCAGCGCAGGCAGACAGCTTACCTCCTCCAGACCCCTCGGCAGAGCCTCCACCCCGTCAAAATCCGACCCCAGGCCAACGCATTCCACGCCAGCCACCTGGGCAATATGAGCAATATGATGAACCACATCAGCTAAACCCGCTTCCCCATTCTCCACTAAAAACTCCGGACAGAAATTCACCCCCACCACACCGCCCGCCGCGGCCAACGCCCGCAATTGCCGATCTGTCAGGTTGCGCGGATGATTACAAAGAGCCCGGGCACAAGAATGGGTTGCGGCCACCGGACGGCTGGAGATCTCCAGAACATGCCAAAACCCTTGTTCATTGATATGGGAAACATCCACCAGGATTCCCAACGCATTCATCTTCTCCACCACACGCGCCCCAAAACGCGACACCCCTCCTCCTCCCTCGCCTTCCCCCACACCCGACGCCAACGCATTGCGCTGATTCCAGGTCAGCCCAAGGGATCGGACCCCTAACAAAAAACAGATATCCAGCATAAACAAATCCTCGCCCAGAATCTCCCCGCCCTCAACACCAAGCAGAAGCCCGATCCTGCTTCCATCCAGAACCCGCAAATCCTGGCGGCAGCGCACAAGGCTTACCAGATCAGCATGTTTGCGCATAAACGCATGAGCCGCCGCCAAAATCTCCAATCCCCGGTACCTTGCCAGATCAGGTTTATAGTCTTCCTCTATATACGCAGCAAAAAATTGCAGCCCCAAACCCCCGGCCCGCGCCCGTTTTAAATCCCAATGCCCACGGCGCCTCTTGCCCGTATCGTCAAGTAGGGATCTCTGTCCCTGCATATAATCCCCAATACTATCGCAATGCCCATCAATAATCCAAAACCCCTGATCATCCATATGATCCCTCCCGCAGGCGAAGCCCCTTAGGGACTGTAACTAAATAACAGTATACTCTTTATTATAGAATAATACCATCTTACCAAGTTACTTAGGTTTACTTAGGCGCACCACTTAAGTGTTGCCGCATAATATTCCACTCTTACCGCTCCCTCTTCTACTGTGAAATTCCCTCTGTCTGCTATTGGACACCACTTTGGCGGCGCGTTCCTCTCTCCGCATATACAGCTGCGGTGTCAGCAATACCGGCGCCAGCACGGAGAAGAAAAAGATATAGCTGTACGCCAGCAATGTCGGCACTCCGACATAGGCCCGCGACAACATAAACAAACCGCGTTCAACACACAACGCCGCGATGACGATGAATCCCATGTTTCTGCGCAAATATCCGCCCAGTATTCTCACCCCGTCCATAAAGCGATATCCCAGCGCGTCAACATTGGTTGAAGGAAAAGGCCGGGGATTCCGCTTGACTTTATCGGCAAAATATCTACCCACCCCGGCGAGCCTTGAGTAGGCGTGACCAAGGAAAGCCAGCGCCAGAACACAGGTATGTCCCAGATTGATTCGCTGCTCCCGGGGAAGCCGGCGTCCCATGCAAAGACTGCGGAAGCACGGTAACAGTACAAAAGCCATATTGCAAAAGATAAAGCCGGCCCATAACAAATGGACATTGCCGAAAT
The DNA here is from genome assembly GCA_009782825.1 of Peptococcaceae bacterium. Taxonomy (GTDB): domain Bacteria; phylum Bacillota; class Desulfitobacteriia; order Desulfitobacteriales; family Syntrophobotulaceae; genus WRJI01. The sequence goes on along the minus strand of WRII01000001.1, from coordinate 151,941 downwards.
GGGCTTCCAGCAACGCTGTCGGCAACAACATGACCGCGTTAACCAAGGAACAAAAATACAGAATCATGTACAATATGTCGCAGCCTCTCGTCTTGCCAAGACGGATTGTGCCTTGCAGGAGCATTTCCATAAGCCCGTAACTATAGCGGAACTGCTTGGCGGTTTCTTCGGCAAAGGTTCGGCTCACATACTCGGTGAACTCAAGCCCGGCGATCTGCATATACTTGCCATGGTATCCCCTATTATAAAAACCAAGTGCTTTGTCATAGTCTTCCGATACCCGGTTCTCAGGCCAGCCGCCGCTTTCCTCCAAATGGCTTTTGCGCAAAAACACGTTATGGCCCACCAGCGGCACGAAATATCCCTGTAAAGCCTTACAGGGCCAGATGTTGTGAAACAGATTGTTGGTATGATACCCGAGCGCTTTGGCTAAATAATTGTCGGAGAGATTCTTGGTGTTCGTTGCGCATTGCGCGTAGGCCAGGTCCGCGTCGGCAACGAATTCCGGCACAACAGCCTCAATGATGTTCTCATGCACCCCGGAGTCTTTGTCGAGAAGCAAAATGATTTCATGGGTTTGAATATCCCCCTCGGCATATCCCTGGGCAAATTCTCCGTCAGCCTCCAACAGAGGCAAAAGCGCTTCACCCCCGGCAATCTTATCCCCCAAGCGGAGGGTATAATTCAGGTTAGAGGCCTTCTTAAAGATACCGGCGCGATCATGGGCAGGCCGGGCAACAAACCCAACACCCGCCTCCCGGTAGTGGCGAACACGACCGACCGCCGCCCATTCCTTATCCGACAGCGTCTGAGGGGACGCCATGGCGCGCGACAGCAGTTCATGCAGATTAGCCGGCGTGCAGGAACCGCCCAGCATTGACGCCAAGCCATCATCCGATATAACAATATTCGTTTCTTTCCCGCTTGTTGGTATAGTATTTCCGGTTTATTTTTATCTCGCCCGTCAAAACAGCCGAAACTTTCGGACGCAGCGACCACAACACATCCGCGACAAAATAAAACGGATAAATGAAAAAGACAAAAGAAATGGCCAGCCGCGCAAGACTATAAACCGAGTTATCCGTGACAAGGGCAATCACCACATGGAGACACGCGTTCAAAATGATGGCCGTCATATAAGGCCATACCCCGCAGGAGGTATTCCCCAAACGTTTCAGAACACCTCTCTGCTTTGATTCTTCTTTCCGCACTCATTTTCCCCTCCCGTTTCTCTGTGTTTTCTATAATTAGGAACGTTCGTGATTTACTGTTACCCGATATCTTTCATCCGCACCTTTCGGCGTCAGCTTCTTTTGTGCAAAGGGTTAGCGCCCAATTGTGCCAAAGCCAGCCAGCTTGTGGCGCCCAGATTGGTCTGGTTGTCATATTGCCACATCACGTTGGTGCCGCTCACCATGAATCCTGTGGATAACCCGTCCCGATCCGCCGCGGTGATGCTCCCGTCTGCCGCCGTTTGCCCGTCAAGATAGGCCATGACCCTGGTGTAGGCGTCGCTGTTGCCCAATATCTTATAGCAAACCGCCATCTGTGCCGTACCTTCATGCCAGATGCCGTTCAAATCCTCGGCGCTGAAATCAAACCCGTCGCCAACAGCAATATTTTCTTCCACAAAGCTTACCACCAACTCCGCATCCGCAAAAGAATCCCCTAAGGCCAAGATCGCCCACGTGTTGGTATCCAACGGCAGCACGCCTTTGTTAAGAGTCAGTCCGTCATCCTCTGTTCCCGTATAAAAGCAATGCCGCTCCTCATCGTACATGGTCAGGACGAAGGCCTCAGCATACACTGAGGCGTCCCGGTACTGAGCAGCTTTAGCGGGATCGCTTGTGTTCAGAAGCTCTGCCAGGGAGGAAAAAGCGCTTATGAGATCAATGTTGTGTTCCGTCGATTTGTACATAGCTTTGGTTTGTTCTTTGTCCCAACCCTCATACCCGCCGGTAAACCCGCCCGTGTCTGAACGCAAAAGCATAACAAAGTCAGCAGCCTTAACTGCCGCGGTGCTATAGGCCGCCGCTTTGGCAGGAGGCGCGCTGCGGGCTGCCTCACATAAAGCCAGGATCGCCCAGGCCATATTGCCTGTTGAGGTAGAAACGGCATAATAATCTTCCAGCCAGCGGCCGTCCTTCCAGATACCAGGCAGCCGGACAGATTCCGCGCCGCCCACAAAAGACCACCCCGACTCTTTGTGCGGGTTGCCTCCTACATAGGCGTTGCGCAGCCTGCCGTCATCAAAATATCTATCGTGATCCATGGCCCAAACCAAAGCGTCGGCAATCAATTGAACGTGCCAATCGGCCCCGGCGGAAGATAATGCGATAAGGGCCACAGCACTCTCGTAGACATAAGCAAAACCACTCTCCCCTTCTCCCGCGTCCGCAACATAGAGAAAACCCTCACACGCCTCCGCCCGGGCCGCCAGATATCCAACAGCCGGCGAAATGAGCGCAAGCTCCTCTGTAGAAGGAGAAGGGATCCTGGTTTCAACAGGCGTCACGCAGCCGGCCAACACGCTCAAAAAAAGAGCCGCCGCACACATCATTGCCGGTAGTTTGTTCTTTGCCATATCTCTCTACTTCCTTCTTCTCTCTTCTCTCTTCTCTCTTCTTTCTTCTCTCCTTAAATCGAAAGCTCTTATGAAATCATAACACAAACAGGCAGAAGAATCGAACAGTATTTATCAAGCGGTATCAAGTGGGCGCACCAATTAATTGTCGTAGCAATATATGGAATAAACCTATTGGGCTTGCGTATGGAGTTTGCATCGCAACAAGCAGGAAGAAGTTCCAAAGCCTCTTCCTGCTTGTTGACTGTCACAAAACGGGTGGGGGTCCATGAGCTCCTATCTCGGTTCCACAATCAATTTGATTGCTGTACGTTCTTCTCCATCAATCTCAATATCGGTAAAAGCCGGAATACAGACCAAATCAATCCCACTCGGCGCCACAAAACCCCGCGCGATCGCCACGGCCTTGATCGCCTGATTGAGGGCCCCCGCACCAATCGCCTGCAGTTCCGCTCCGCCGCTTTCCCTCAAAACACCCGCCAAAGCTCCGGCAACAGAATTTGAACTGGACTTTGCTGATACTTTTAAGACGTTCATAGGGTAAACCTCCTAGCGCAAATCGTAGTCATAAATCTAGTAATTTTTTGAAGAGCCTCAGACCCGTGAAGAGCCACTAACCCAAGAGGCACAAATTCAAAGAATACTCTCAATAAATAATTTCTACATCATCCAAAAAAATCCTTTTTTTCTGTAAACGAATCTCTCCCTCAATGACGCTATTCTCAACGGCGCCATTCTCGATCATACTATTTTCAACACCACACTTCTCAGCGGCCATCCTCAATGGCCCTATTCCCGATAGCGCTGAACCCTCTCTATAGATCTGGCTCTGCCGCACTCATCTATGGCAAGAACCACAGCCTCAAGCTGGATGGGACCTGAAGCCACTTCATGACGAAAAGGCATTTGTGTGAGGAACCCCCTGATCACAGATTCTTTTTTGACCCCGATCACAGAATCCGTTGGCCCTGTCATTCCTACATCTGTTATATATCCTGTCCCCTGACTCAAAATTCTTTCATCCGCCGTTTGAATATGGGTATGAGTCCCCACAACCGCGCTAACCCTGCCGTCCAAAAAATGCCCCATGGCATTTTTTTCCGAAGTGGCTTCCGCATGAAGATCCACAAGAATAACCGGCGTCTGTTCCTTTAATTTGTTGATAATCTCCCCCACAATTCTAAAGGGATTATCCAGAGGAGTTAAAAAGATCCTGCCCGCCAGATTGATCACACCCAGCTTCACTCCATTTTTAGAAACAACGCCATATCCCCGGCCGGGAACACCACTCGGATAATTCGCAGGCCGGATGATTTTCATATCCTCATCAATGGTCTTCTCCAAACTTCTCTGATCCCAAGTGTGATTGCCCAAGGTCAGAAAATCAACCCCCAATTCGTATAAGCTTTGGGCTGTCTCCTGTGTGATCCCACGACCCCCTGCGGCGTTTTCCCCGTTAGCCACAACAAAGTCCAAAGCATACTCCTGACACAAAGACGGCAAAAAGGTTTGTATCGCTTCGCGCCCGGGCCGTCCAACAACATCACCGATAAAGAGTACATTCATGTTTGTTTTCTTCCATATTCTTTGTTTCTCCAAGCTTATCTCATCTTTTCATCAATGTCAATTTTGATTCTGCTATTTTGATTCTGCTGCAGCCGGTGCAGCCATTTTAAGCTATGCCTTAAAAACCAACACCCGGCCGCCCTCCCGCAAGGCTGTCAGGCTGTTTTCCGGACCTCTCGAACGGATCGCCGCCAGGGATTGAATAATCATATCCTCCTGGTATATCAGATCTTCTTCGTCCAAGATCTCCTCATCCGATATCAGCTTTTTCCCCAGTATATTCCTGAGAATTTGTATGGACAAATTCATTTCATCGAAGCTCAGCGTCGCCAAATCCCGTGTCAACACAAGGGTTTCCAGTTCCTGGGTATACCTGTGAATCTGAGATACTTGCATGCTCCGTTCTTCCATCTGGTTAAACACAACCCACGCATCCAAAAGAGTCTCTTTAAGTTTGTCATAGGGATACTCTCCCTTCACCAGGAACTTCATATTCAGAACCTGGCTGCCCTGATCACAACTGATAGCCCCTATCTCCGGATACCTGAGCAGAATCGCTGTCAGCAATCCTGTGCCAAAGTTAGCAAATCCCGCCCCTAGACTCATTCCTGCAATCCCTGTGGTGACAGATGTTGTTAGCATTGCTTTGTCCTCTCTCTCAAGTCTTAATGGATTCCCATGTCGGGCATTTTTCAGATATTCTTCAGGAGAACGAAAAACCCTCCAGCCATTTTCTTTGATTAAGGAGGGTTTTTCGGGGAAATATGCGGCGTTGCGCGTTCTTATATAGGATGTCTCCTTCATTGCCCTAATATTAGAGCTTTGTAAACGCCTGCAGAAGAGCCTCTTTTTCCTGGCTTTGCGCAGCTGTATAGGTGAAAACCATCACAATCATTCTATTCCCTATTTTACAGGCCACGAAGTCTTGGAAATATTCTCCGTTTTCCGAGTCCTTGCGTTTACTGGTAATTTTCTTATGGCTCCCTCCTGCCACTATAGCCTCTGTGATCTCGCTGACTGAAAGTACACCTTCTCCCCCTGAGTATTCTGTTTTATATTCTTCCAAATACTTTTCCTCGGTTTTCCTGGAAATACTGTCCAGTCCATACGTGTAGACAGTCAGCTCAGGCCAATTATTTCCAGATGCATGCATCTCCACTGTGAAGAAAGGTCCGTCCCATTCCGTCATCGGCTTCATGGTATATCCCTGCGGAGCTGTGAACTTGAGACGGAAGAATTCACTCTCCCAACCCGTCTCAGATAAAGCGCCTTTCACATAGGCCTTCTCCTGCCCTACCACTTTGAAACTGGCAGCGATTTCTTTAATAACCGGCTCGTAGGTATCCTTTTTGTTTTTCGGGCACTGGCCAAAAAGAGTTATATAATTTGCATCTGTTTCAAATATAAACTGATAAAAACTAACCTCTTGCTGCTGTTCGTGTGTATCCGTGAAGGAGGCTTCTGTAAAAAATGCGGCGTACCCGCCAAGCTCATAATTAACAGCTGAAGCGCCAAAATAATTCTCACAAAAGTCTTTTCTGGTGTCCGTGTAAAGATCAACAAATCCCTTAAGGTCAAGGTCAAAATCTTCTTTGCTGAAAATCAGAACGGCAAAATAGACCTCGTCTCCGTCCATTTCGACACTAATAGTCTCGAGGTCATGTCTATCGTCAGTATGGTGTTTCCAGTCTTTAGGAACCTCTATGTGATACACAGAGTCGGCGCTGGTAAAGGTTTGTGTCTGACCTTCAGGCAGCACTTCTTCTTTTTCTGCCAGAGTTTGATCTTTTCCCATGTTATTCAACGCAAAAATCAGGATAACCACCCCTACAATGGCCAATGCGCCCAAGGAAGCCAGAACGGCAATAAGCTTGGTTTTATTTTTGCTTGTGTTTTGCGGGTAGGAATTTGGGGGCGGCAAAGTAGAGGGCATTGGGTGTGGCGTTTGGGCCGCGTAGTTCTGCCCCGGCACGGAGGCGTAGTTCTGCCCCGGCACGGAGGCATAGTTCTGCCCCGGCATGGAGGCGTAGTTCTGCCCTGGCATGGAGGCGTAGTTCTGCCCTGGTGTTGACGGGGTATAGGACAGGTTGGGCGTCAAAGTTCCATGGCTCTGTGCTTGTCCCGGAACCGCAAAGGTTTGGTCCATGGCGGAACTGTACTCTATCCCTGTAGCTGCCGATTCATAATTTTGCGTCTTTTCTATCGTCTCCAAGGCGTCGCGCATTTCCGTGGGACTGACAAACCGTTCCTGGCGGGTAAAGGCGCAGGCTCTCAGAACAACGCCATTGAGCTCCGGGCTCACCCCCTTAAGTACAGGCAAGGGAGTGCCGCTCAGACGTTTTCCCAGCGCTTCATCCCGGTGACTGGGCATGATGGGTTGGGGAAAGTCCGGCATGAACGGAACCCGGTTGTGATTCAGCAAGCGATACAGCACCATGCCCAGGGAATAGGTGTCGACATTGGCTCCATACTGCTCTCCGCGAAAAACCTCCGGGGCCATGTAGGTATATGTGCCTTTTTTAGAAAGTCCGGACGAGGTGCGCTCAAGCTTCCGGGCAATCCCGAAGTCTCCCAGTTTATATTCGCCGTAAGGAGAAATAAAGATGTTTTCCGGCTTAATATCACGGTGGATGGTGTTTGTCTTGGCACACAGCTCCAAAGCCCGGCAGATATCGATACCCAGTTTGACAATATCAGCCTTGGAAAGAGGGGTTTTCTCGGCATGGTCGAAAAGGCCTGTCAACAGTTCCATACGGATCAGGATATCCCAGCCGATATCGCCGGTTTTGTCGATAATCTGATGATCTTCCAAGCTGACTATATGGCTGTTGCCGCGGAATTGTCTCATCAGAGCAATCTCAGAGATGATGTCTGTGACGAAGGCATACAAATACCTTTGCATAGAAACATCATCCATCCCGTCGTTTTTCATCTGCCGCAGTTCACCCTCATCATGAGGGATGGAGATGATTTTCACAGCGGAATAATAGGTCGTGCCGAATTCTTCCCGGCGGACCTTATAAACTTTGCCGAACCCTCCCTCTCCCAGTAAGGATTCGATGTACCATGTGCCCCATAGGGGCTCATATGTTTTGATGTCGGTCACTCTTATCCTCCCCTTTTTGTCTGTTTGTCTGTTTGTCTATTCTATTTGTCTATTTGTTATATATACTCTGAGAAGCTACATTCTATTATAGCATATTTAGCGGTCCTGCAAGGATTGACAACGACGAACTCCAACGAATTCCAACAAAATACAACATAAAATAACAATAAAAACAAATTTATTTATTACAAAGAAACATGTACAATAAGCAAGGATGGTTGCAGCTTAAGCTCTTATCCCAGTCACATGGCTCACATGCAGAGTAAAGAAGGCGCATCTTGTTCTGCAGAACAAAATTTTAGCAATGGATCATCTTCCTTGCTTCCTTGTTTTCGTGTAAAAAAAATTTTAGGAGGAATTTTTGAGATGGTAAACGCACCGGGTAAAACGCTTCTTTTGATATCGGGGATTCTTTTGGTTATTATCGGAGCACTCTCTATTCTTATTTTTGGTCTTACATTAGCCGGATTACTGGCGGGTGACAGCTTAGGTATCGGCGAGGAGGTAACCCAAGCCATAACCGATTCCGGAACGGATAAAGATACTCTGATTGTTGGTGCTATCATATTCATTGTTGCGGGGCTTTGGGCTCTTGTTGTGGGGATTTTAGGGATTAAAAACAGAGCCGTGTTGGAGAAGGCACAGTTATGTTTAGTCCTTGGGGTGATTTTTATAGTCTTAGCATTGGTTGGCGTGGTTCTTCAAGCAATAGGGGGGGCAGAGATCCAAGATCTTGCTCTTGGACTCATTGACTTGGTTCTCCCTCTTGTGTTCGTGGCCGGCGCGATTATGAACAAGAAAGCGCTTTCACAACAACAAGGTTAGTCTCAGCCCCACAAGCAGAACCACAGGCAAAAGGGCCGCCTACTCAGCGGCCCTTTAACATTATCCTCACTCTGATACAGAACCTCTACTTCGCGTAATCCACCGCGCGAGTCTCCCGCAGCACCACAACCCTAATCTGGCCCGGGTACTCCAATTCCTCCTCAATGCGCTTCGCCACATCATAAGCCATGCGCGGCGCCAGATCATCGTCCACCTTTTCCGAGTTGACCATAATCCTGATCTCACGCCCCGCCTGGATAGCATAGGACTTCTCCACACCGTCAAAGCCCTCCGCAATCTCTTCCAATTTCTGCAGGCGTTTAATGTAATTCTCCAGAGTCTCCCGGCGCGCCCCCGGCCGGGCTGCCGACACAGCATCCGCCGCCGCCACCAGGAAAGCCACTATACTCTTCGGCTCCTTATCCCCATGATGAGCCTCAATAGCATGAAGCACCTCCGCAGATTCCTTATATCTTTTACAAATATCAAGACCAATTTCCACATGAGTCCCTTCCGTATCATGGTCAACCGCCTTACCCAAATCATGCAAAAGCCCCGCGCGTTTCGCCAAACGGGAATCCGCACCCAGTTCCGCCGCCATAAGACCAGACAAATGAGCCACTTCGATGGAATGTTTCAGGACATTCTGCCCATAGCTCGTCCTAAACTTCAAGCGGCCAAGCAGCTTCACGATCTCCGGATGCAGGCCATGAACACTGGTTTCAAAAGTCGCCTGCTCCCCTTCCTCACGAATCTTCTGCTCCACCTCTTTCTGAGACTTCTCAACCATCTCTTCAATACGCGCCGGATGAATGCGCCCATCAACAATCAATTTTTCCAGAGCCAACCGGGCTACCTCCCGGCGAATAGGGTCAAAGCTCGACAAAATAACCGCTTCCGGCGTATCGTCAATAATGAGATCAACGCCCGTCAACGTCTCCAGCGCCCGGATATTGCGCCCTTCCCGTCCAATGATACGCCCCTTCATCTCATCATTCGGGAGCGACACCACAGACACCGTGCTCTCCGCCACATGATCCGCGGCACACCGCTGAACCGCCTGAGAAATGATATCCTTAGCCTTTTTATCGGCTTCCTCTCGCGTCCGCGCTTCCACCTCTTTGATCATAATCGCAGACTTGTGTCTAACCTCTTCTTCCACACCTTGAAGCAGCAGCTGTTTCGCTTCGTCAGGCGTCAAGCCCGATATCCGCTCCAATTCCGCCATTTGCTTGGTCACCATGTCTTCCAACTTCTGCTTAGAAGCCTCCACCGTATTCTCTCGCTGGCGCAAACTTTCCTCCTTGCGCTCGAGATTTTCAACTTTTTTGTCCAAGGACTCTTCTTTTTGCAGATATCGACGTTCCATACGCTGCAACTCATTGCGCCGTTCCCGAGTCTCCTTCTCCAGATCGTTCTTAAGCTGCATGACCTCTTCTTTAGCCGTAACCACAGCCTCCCGTTTTTTAGCTTCAGCAGCTCTTTCCGCATCTTCCCGAATTTTTTTAGCCGCCAGTTCGGCAGAACCCAGAGACTTCTCGGCACTGTTGCGCCGCACAATCCATCCCACTAAACACCCAACCAGCAGCCCCGCCAGCAGGGTTAAAACAATCAAACCGATTTCCACACGATCTCACCTCCTATATTTGGGGTAAGGGACTGCAGCAGCCCCTAAATAAAAAGACTGGCCAGACCAGTCTTCCTGAACCGGGACTTCCCAGCTTGGCTGAAAATCCTCAGTCATGCTCTCATTCATGCTCTTTCATCGCTATATATACATTGCACACAACACCCTAAACATGACCCGCCATGCCTATATTGGTCAACAAATATATATATATTTGCGCCGCCCGGAAAAAATCTCACAGGGCACAAATGAAAAAGACTAAAAAAGACTGTCTTTATACTCCCCTAGTTTAATAAACTCTCCCCATAAAGTCAAGTCTCCTTGGCAGTGTCTGGAAAAAACAAACCCGGCTCTTCCTCAACGATTTTTTGTATTCCTGCACAAGGATACCCTTTTCTCGCAATTCTCCCCTTGAACGCCTCCACCAGGTAATTCCAGTTCTGTTTAGAAGAATACTCCACGCTCATTTTGTCCCATACTTTGAACATATGTTGGCGACAATACTCCATTTCTTCCTCTTCGCTATATTCTTGATCCAACGCCCTGGCAATATCCTCACCAGAAACCCCTTTTCTCCCCAATTCATAGGCAACTTTTTTACGGGAAGACCGCTCCTTTTTCCCTCGGCAGTAAGCCCGCGCAAACTCCCCATCATCAAGATACTTCCATTCCTGAAGGTTCAGGATCGCTTGTTCCCGTTCCTCCTGAGGATAACGGGCTCGCTGCAAACGCTGATCCATTTCCCACACAGATACGCGGCGGCAGCTCAAATAATGAAGCCCCTGTTGCAGCGCCGACCGTCTATGGGCTTTTGTGTCCTGACCTGGGTCTTCCGTATTATGATTATTCATCGCACAGTGACCCTACTTATCCAACTCCACAACCTGTACATCCCCCAGAGCCTCCTCCGCCTCCGGCGCGCCCTGATGCACCCGCTGAGCACGAATCTTGCTTTCAATCTCCAATGCCACATCCGGATGTTCCGCCAAATACTCCTTAACATTCTCCCGTCCCTGGCCCAAACGCTCTCCATTATAAGAATACCAAGCGCCCGCCTTGCTCAACACCCCGGTTTCCGCTCCCAAATCGACCAAGCCCCCTTCATGGGAGACCCCTTTGCCATACATAATATCAAATTCAACCGACTGAAACGGCGGCGCCACCTTATTCTTAACCACCTTCACCTTGGTGCGGTTCCCCAAGATATCCTGTCCCTGCTTGATAACATCCGCCTTGCGCACCTCCAGCCGCACCGACGAGTAAAACTTCAAAGCCCTGCCCCCCGTAGTTACTTCCGGGTTGCCAAACATGACCCCCACTTTCTCCCGAACCTGGTTAATAAAAATAACACACGTCTTACTCTTGCTAATAGCCCCCGTCAATTTACGCAAAGCCTGGGACATCAACCGGGCATGCAGCCCCATATGGGAATCCCCCATCTCGCCCTCAATTTCCGCCCGGGGCACCAGAGCCGCCACCGAATCCACCACGACCACATCCACAGCGCCGCTGCGCACCAAAGCCTCACAAATCTCCAACGCCTGCTCCCCTGTGTCCGGCTGAGAAACCAGCAGATCCTCAACCCGAACACCCAAAGCCCGGGCATAAACAGGATCCAGCGCATGCTCCGCATCAATAAAAGCCGCCGTTCCCTCCATCTTTTGAGACTCCGCGATCACATGCAAGGCCACCGTCGTCTTCCCCGAGGATTCCGGACCATAGATCTCAATGATACGCCCCCGGGGCAGCCCTCCGACTCCCAACGCCAAATCCAGAGCCAAGGCTCCTGTTGAGATCACTTCCACCGCCAATTTCGTCGACGCCTCACCCAGCTTCATAATCGCGCCCTTGCCAAATTGCTTTTCAATCTGCATCAGGGCCATATCCAGCGCCTTAAGCTTATCCTTCTCCATCAAAAATTCCCATCCTCCTTAATAATGTTTCCCGTCACATTCACGCCAGCTCCCGCAGCCTCAAGGACAGCGTTCTGCTCTTATATCCGTATGGCGGGCAATCTTCCCCCTCCGCCAGCTGTTCCGCTGTCTCAGTTGCATGCTCAATCGGGATTCCATAATGAACAGACAAAAAAAGCGGCAGCTCGCTCGTGCGAAAGGAGCTCAAGAGAAGAGTCTCTCGACCAGCCCTAAACTCATATAAATCATAGCGCATAACGTTCGCGAAATATTTGCCAAATTTAACATCCTCGCCCCCAATATGGCTGATCAACCAGTCACTCACTGTATAGGAAAGCGCATAAGCAAGCTTGCTGGTAGGCCCGGTAACTTCAAAGTCCGCATACAGCGCCTTAAACGACTTAATAAAACTATCATGAATATGCTTGTGATGATCATAGTAAGGGTATGCGCTTGCCATCTGCAAGGCTTCCTCGTCCCCAAAATGTTTAACAACATATTCCCCCAAAAAATCCAAACATTTTTTCATCTCCTCTTTGCTCGGGTTCGACGTCCCAAGAGCAGCCGTATGATTAACCATTTTCACAAGCTCCCTGTGCTGGCTGTCAATATGTTGGATATTGGTTTTCAAGTCATCTGTAAATTGAAACACATTTCCCACCCCCTTTATTGTCCTGCACATCTCAAAAAGCCCTTAGGGCGTTCAGACGGTTACAGCCCCGTATGAAGCTGCGCCAGTGTAACATAATGGATCTTCCATTCCAGTCTTCTCATGCAGCACACCGCAACAAAACTCCCCCTCTCCTGCCGTACAGACACATACATCCCCCTAAATTCCCCATTGACATCAGGCACTTCCGAGAAATCCAAAGATTGAAAATCCGTTTGGAATCCCTCTCCCGTACACTTGACATAGCTTTCCTTCAGCGCCCAGAAACGTGTGAAAGCTTCCTCCGGCGCCAACGAAGACGTGTGCAGACACTGCTGTTCCTTTTCAGACAAAACTCTGGTATAGAGAGTGCTCCGATCCCCCGGGCGCAAGCGATTCTCCGCAATATCCTGGATATCCACGCCCACCTGACCATCCACCACAGCGCACACACATCCGTCAACACAATGAGAAAGGCTGAAACACACATCAGGATCGCTTTCAAAATAGGGTTTTCCATAGGGATGAAGGGAGAAATCCCGCCCCCGCATATTCAGCGCAAAAGTATCCTCAATTCCGCGAACCAGCAGAAGATAAGCAATCAGACACATCTTTTTATCCTTCATAAAGTGGTATCTTTCTGCTCTCTCCCGTCTCTGCGGCGGCAGCACGGACACGCATTCTTCATACATTGCATCCGTAAAATCAAGCATATCCAAGAAAAGATAGATGTTCCCGTGTTTTTTCCCTATCATAGTGTCATATTATCCTTTAAGCCAAGACGTGTCAAGACTCAAAAAATAATTGCATAACCTCGATTCCTTCGGCAAATAATTGAAAGGAGAAAAAGCCAAAAACGCGAAAGGTCTTGACGCATGAATCAACGTACTATAATTTTGGTGGTAGACGACTCCCCCACGACCCTTCAGCTCTGCCAGGGACTGTTAAGTGACGAATTCGATGTGCGTCTGGCGAAGTCCGGCGCTATGGCCCTGACCGCCCTCTCCAGGATGTATCCCGATGTGATTCTTCTGGATATCGAAATGCCCGATATGTCCGGCTTTGAAGTTATGGAAAGAATAAGCCGAACCCCTGATTTGAAAGGCACCCCTGTGATCTTTTTGACCTCCCACGCCACAACAGATCTTGTCGCCAAGGCAGCCGAATACGGAGCTGTGGATTACGTCGCCAAACCCTTTGACACAGAAAATTTGCGCACAAAGATACATAACGCTCTCAATTCTTAGTCTACCCCCCCCCGAACCCCCTCGTAGCCAACCTCAGGGATGCCGCCTAAACAAAGATCACCTTACGGTACAAAACAAAGTTCCATAAGACAATACAGGGCATTGTGCAAATCTTCGCGACAAATTCAGCCAGCCCAAATGAGCTCATCAGAAAGCCAATTGTCAGGGTGCTAAACACGTTGTTGAACAAGAACAGGAGAATGTACAAAAGAACAGACCGCCCCAAACAGCTTGCCTTCCGAAAAGTGAATTTCCCATTGAGCCAAAACCCCATAGCAGCTCCGGCAGCTATAGCCATGAAGTTGGCAATCGCTATGGCTGTCGTATTGGCCGTCTCCTCATCAGGCATACTCCAATTCAGCATCCCCTTCAAGACAAAAGACAATGAGACAAAAAGCACTAATTCAATCACAACCAAAGACATGCCAATCAGAACATATCTGCAGAATTGTTCAATTTTCGGGTGTTCTTTCAGTAAAATCCGAATCTTTGTTAACATGTTTCCCCCATCTTACCCTTGCCGCGAAAAGCCTGTGCCGCCAACAGCATCATAAGCGGCGCCACAAAGAAGCGATACCGTCCCTGAGATTCAACCAAACAAAACGCAGCAACAGCCCCTAAAATGACAATAACGAAAAAAATACTTGGGTTAAACTCCTTCTCTCGTATCATATTCCCTAACCCGAAGATCATCAGAATCAAGAGCAGCAGGTAATCATAAAACATGATCATCGTCACCCACCCCGTCCTTCCAATCAAGTTCTCAGGAACCTCCAAACCCGACTTCTCATCCGCGTACGACCACTGCAGCCACATGCCGGCCGCCGTATCATCGCACCACATATCCCTCGTTTTCTTGACCATCAGGCCCAAAACACCCGCCGGATCCTCCTGAATCCTTTGCCACGCCACCTCTTGCATCTTCTTATGAGCCTCTTTCGCCGACTCCTCTCTGCCGTATTGTAAGGTCATCTCCATATCTTCCGCATTCCACCCCCCCTTCATGCCCACAGCCAGAGTATATCCCATATCCCCTCTGGCAATCGGCCTCTCCACAGTCTTTTCTATAACTCCCTGGATCATCATCCCCGTCATCACATAAGCCGCCAGCATAATCCCACACATGACCGCAGCTTTTCTGAGATTTTTCATGTTCTTCCTCATAAAGAATATGAGGCAAAAAAGAACCGCCAAGATGAGCAAAGCCGACATAGGCCGTATCCCATTGCTCACTTCCATCAAAACGCCAAAGACCGCCATCAAAACACACTGCTTCCAAAATACTTTCCCTGAAGCCGCCGCCCCCCGGTTTGAGGACTGGCTTGATTGGCGTGCCGACTGGCTTGATTGGCTTGACTGGCTTGACTGGTGTGCTGGCTGGCGTGCCGACTGGCGCGCTGATTGGCGCGCTGATGTATCGCTCATCTGCGCCGCATATGCCAGAACCCATATACAACAGCAGAACATCGCCTGATGCAGTATCTCAGTCCCCACAAGAGAACAAAACAGAATATTTGGCGGATAGAAGACCATCATCACCGCCGCAATTCTTCCCCAGCGCCTGCCCATAAGCCTTTTTCCAATGGCATAAACGATACCAATCGTCAAAGTCGACACAACAGCATTGAAGAGCGTCACCAGCTGCAGGCTGGCGCCAAACACCTTAAACAACACCATCAAAACCGCAGGCAATCCTATCACATGCGGAAACAACGCGATATAATTATTTTCCTCCACACCGAGCATCTCACCATGAGCGAATTTTTCAGCCCAGTCATAATATAAACCAAAATCACTGATAGGCGGCGGCGGCGGCACCATCACTACCCACACAATCCGGATCCCCAGCGCCACACCCAACAGAACACCCCAAAACACTCTATTCCTAAGCACATCATTCCTAAGTACGTTTCCAAATCCAGCGCTGCCGAACCCCTTCCGCCTCACCTCTTGCTTCCGCAAAAACCCTCTTTCACGACCAAGGAAATATGTTCTGTTTCCAGAAAAATATTTATTGTATCCATAAACCAGGCACACACATACAAGCATAAAGCCAAAGAAAAAGCCCAACATCCATTTTTTATCATACACCAAGACCTCATACCATCTCTCCATCGTTCCGATGATAAAAGCGACACAAAGCCCCATAAGCAAAACAACACACCATGTATAAACTATATTTTTCTTCACACGTCATTCCCCTCTGCCAAACCCTCTCCCGTGTCACAGTTCTTTTCCCGAACAAGGTATATCGGCCGCCGTTTTGTCTCCATATACGCTTTTGCCAGGTATTGTCCCATAATACCAATGCAAAACAGCTGGATCCCTCCCACCAGGAAAACAAAACAGGCCAAAGCCGGAAAACCCTGAACAGGATCCCCCCAGACCAACGTTTTAAAAACAATGACCAGAATCGCAACCCCGGAAATCAAGAAAAAAATCAGCCCAACAATAGAAGCAATCGCCAGCGGCGCTGTAGAAAAAGCGAATATCCCCTCCAGGGAATACAAAAAAAGCCGCCAAAAAGACCATTTTGTCTGGCCCGCCGCACGTTCAATGTTCTCGTAGGTCACCCACTTTGTTTTAAATCCCACCCACCCGTAAATTCCTTTGGTAAACCGATTATACTCAGGCATTTGCACAATCGCGTCCACAACAC
This sequence comes from Peptococcaceae bacterium, assembly GCA_009782825.1. Lineage (GTDB taxonomy): Bacteria > Bacillota > Desulfitobacteriia > Desulfitobacteriales > Syntrophobotulaceae > WRJI01. The sequence goes on along the minus strand of WRII01000001.1, from coordinate 135,765 downwards.
TGCGGTGCATCAAACGAAAATCCCTGGCCCCATCAACAATTTCCGTATTGGAAATGCGGTTGATGACACGATAAAACAGTCTGGAAAAAAAAGATCTGATCACCGGCTCCCCTTTACGCGTCCCTCTCCGCGCCGCCACACAATCATAGCCGCCCTCTTTGAGATGAGGCAGCATGTCCACAAGCAGGGCAGGAGGATCCTGTAAGTCCGCATCCAGAATGGCCACATACTCCCCGCCGGCATGGGAAAGCCCGGCATACAGAGCCGCCTCCTTGCCAAAATTCCGGGAAAAAGACAGATATTTAACACGAGGATCCTTGGCAGCCAGCTCTTTGAGCACCTCCAATGTGTTATCCTGCGACCCGTCATCCACACATATCATCTCAAAAGCATACTCCGGCAGCGACGCCATCACCCGGCTCACTTCTTCATAAAAAAGAGGCAGAACCTCTTTTTCATTATAGCAGGGGACAACAAGAGAAATTTTTTCCATAAACTACCAATTCCTTTGCTTAGCTGTACTCAGCTGAACGGCACTCAGCAAGTTGAAGACTCTCAACTTCACCAAACGGCATCAGCTTAAAACGACTTATTTCGTCATGTGCTGATAATTATACCTTGTAAATGGATACAGATCAATTAGCCGTTAGTAGTAACTTATGGGCGCGACGTGTCAATAAAAAACAAGAAAATCCCTGACCACTAACCCCTGATCACTGATCACTGACCACTTGCGGGCGGCGTATACACTGCGAAGCAAGCCTATAGAGCCAATACAAGACAAATAACGCCGAGGTTAACAAGGTTATGTCATAGCTTAAGACAAACAAAAACAGCTGTTTCGTGGTATCGGCCATTCCATTTCCCAGAAAAGGCAGCGGAAACTGTAGAATCCCAATCCCTATATTCATCCAATACAATCCGATCACCCACCGGGCCCTGCTGCCTTTATGGGTATACCGTATGTATATCCAGATAGATATACCACAAAACAACAGATATTGCACAACATATCCGAAGAAAACTTTATTAAAGGGAAGTTGGCCCCTGAATGAGTCCCACACATCAAAACGCTTTGGGGAAACCGCCAGATCTCCCTCAACGCCGTAATACATCATAAACCCGCTTTGGGTAGTATACGACTGATGCGCGGAATAGTCCAGCATATATAAAAGTTTATCTGGGTGCGTAAGATAAAAGCGGACAACGTTAAATGTCCCTATCTTGTCAAAAATCATTTCCTGTGCTCTATCGGAGTGGGGGGGGCAAACATAACTCTCACTGGGCTCGTAAGCGGTTTTTCCGGCGTCCTGCGCCAACACGGGATCGAGGCCCAGCTCACTCAGATCAGCCCGGGGATCCGTTGTCAGATCCGAACTCAAAATACCATAAAAAACAGACTGATATGTTGTGTCTTTGGCATAGAGCATCCGGCCCCCGAAATAAGTAGCCAGGGACATGCTCACAATCAGAAGTACCGCAGCACAGGATACTTTAAAGTAGCTCTTTATATGTCGTTCTTGCTCTCTTCCCTTGTCTTCTTTCCCTCTTTCTTCTCCCGGCGCCTTATCCCTAATCAACAACACAATCGCGATCAGGACCACCGGAAGCGCAGAGATAAGCTGAACCTTTTGTCCCATCAGAAAAGCTGCCGACAGAAACACTGGGACTAAGTATTTCAAGCCTTTTACCTGGTTATTAAGAACAGCAATCAAAGAGCAGCCCAGAAAGAGGAGATATCCTAAATAGACACATCCCTCCTGATAAAAGGAGTTAAACCAAATGAGATAGGAGCCGGAAAACAAAACGAACAGCGTTCCTGCCCCCATAATATATGTAAATCCCCCTACACGTTCATAGATGGCGCGAAAAACAAAAAAAGTAAGTCCCAGCAGTATTAAGGATAACAGCCCCACCAAATAGAGCAAGGAAAAGTTTACATGAAACATCTTGCAGAGTGTTCTCACGACACATGCCGGCGCATTGGAAATGGACAGCCAAAAGAAAGCGTGGTAGCTTTTGATTTCGCCGCCCATTTCATAGTCTTCAATGACCCTTGTAAAATACAGCCCCCCTTTCGCCAGATCCTCCTGCGTATATTCCAGCCCTAAAGGATCCATGATTCGAAAAAAGTCGCCCTGATCGACAAGCCCGGGGAACGGAGAAACGAACAATATCCCTATTATGAGAGCTGCCGCAACCAGGGTAATCAACAAAGCGGCTCGGTTTCGAGCGTCCATTTTACACAAGAAATTCTTCACTTTCACTTAGAAACGATCTCCCTTACTTACAGTTTTATTGGCCGCGGGAATTTTTTTCACGCAAATTACGATCCATATCGCGCTTGGCATCTCGCGCGGCAATATCCTGCCTCTTGTCATACAGCTTCTTGCCTTTGCAGAGACCCAGCTCGATCTTGGCCATCCCGCGCACGAGATAAAGCCTGAGCGGAATCAGAGTCATGCCCTTCTGTTGGACTTTGCTGTTCAGCTTGGCAGTCTCAGATCGATGCAACAAAAGCTTCCTGCGCCTGAGAGGGTCATGGTTAAAACGATTCCCTTGCTCATAAGGGCTGATATGTACAGAAACAAGCCACATCTCCCCATTATCCACCTCAGCGTATCCGTCTTTCAGATTCACCCGGCCGGCTCTTATGGACTTGATTTCCGTCCCTGTCAGAATGATCCCGGCCTCCACCTTTTCTTCGATAAAATAATCGTGACGGGCACGGCGGTTTTCGCTGATAATTTTCATTCCGTCAGCCATTTTTGAACCCCTTTCGAGTAATAACTCTGTGTCGATATCATTAAGTAATTCATTTCATAAGCTTTTCTTTGCTTTATTATACACAAGCCATTTTCTATTCTATCCCTAATGCATGGTTTTTACAAGCTTGAGTTTGTCCCGGGGTTGAGTTTGTCCCGGGGCGTCCCAAGGCGTCCCGGGATATTCTACTCATACTCACTCTCAGCCATATCATAATAAGACACATCAACAATGACGACTTCCTGGCCAATTTTTTTAATTGAGTCCCAAGGAATATAGAGAGGCGGTCCTTCCCGTTCCCGGCTTTTGCCAAAAAACCAGTCCAACCCCGACGATTTACCTGAAGACGCCGACATCACAAAAGCCCGTATTTTTCCCTGGCTATTAATGCGGATATCGCTATCTCCCACCATTCCCAGACGCGAACCGTCACGCATATTGATAATCTCTTTACCGGAAAATTCACTGAGCAGCATGAGTACTCACCTCCTTACACCCTTTTGCCATCCTTGCGTCCCTTCGCCGGACTGACAACAGAAGCAGACTTCCTGCTCTCTATACCACGCCTTACAGCATTCCATGCCTTGGCCACAAAGGGTTGAATAATCGCAATCACAAGCGACCCTGCCGCGAGAGGGTTAATCGCCAGAGACGTCATGGCCGGCCATTCTTCATACCGCACTCCCAAAAAAGAACACAGCAATTCAAGGGACAGATAAATCCCTCCTGCTGTTCCCACTAACTGTGCCAGAGCCTGAGACAGCGGGCTCTGTAAAGTCTGCGGTCCGGTGGAACGCCATTTCCTCTTCTTGCGGCGTTCCCGCACCGAACACACGGCCCCCACTCCCAAGGCAGAAAGAATGAGCCCATTTGGCCACAAGCTTAAGTCAACTTGCCATAATACCCCTGCTTGATGCAGCAAAATTACCCCCACGGCCGGCATACTCCGCCTCCTCAAAGCTCAAGAGCTCACCACAAATTGTGTCCACACAAAATTGCCGTCCTCTTGACAAAATATATGCCGGCGCTAAAAGGGCTATGACAGAGTCCGCTTCTCATATTTTCCCATACCCCTTCATAAACCTTAGATGGACAGGTTCTCACTCCCTAAGAAGCTGTTGCCTGCTGTTTGTGGGCTAACATTAAGCTAGTGCAGCAATCCCCTTCATGGAGGGTAAAAAGTATGCCACGTCGCAAAACCTACCTGGACCACATGCGTTCACGCCGCCCTTCTTCCCTGCTAACAGGCAAAGTCACGCAAGGCATTATCGCGCTCTCCTTATCCCTGTGCGCGTTCCTCTTTATGGCTTCCGGGGGACACGTGAAGCAAATCATAAATACACTCAATGCCCAGCAGTTCCCTTTTGAAGTTGTGCTTCTGGAGGGACTGCCCAGCTTGTCTCAACCTCAACAGGACTACCTCATGGACTCCCGTACTCAAACCCTGAGCTTAGGCTTGTTTCTGCTCACCGGCGTCAACGTTGTGGATCAACGCACCTATTTTCTTCATTACCTCTCCCCACCGGAGGAGGGCCCTGCCTGGCTGGGGTGGGCTTACTCCCCTCAAGACCCGGAACAGGAAGGCACACCCCAAGATACGCCTCCAGACCAACCTGATGGACCTGGTCTCCCTCACTCCCCCACCGTTCCGGACCCTCCCATGGCGGACGGCTCCGTATTGATAGGACTCTATAACACCCATACATCAGAATCCTATGTTGGCAGCGGCGGCCAGGAACGGGCGGAGAAAGGCATTCGAGGCGACATTTGCGCCTTCACCAAAGCTCTGGCTTCAGAGCTCAACGCTCGGAAAATCCCCACTGTCCATGATCCCACGGTCAATGATACCGTATTCACAGAGGCGTACACCGCCTCTTATCGTGTGGCCAAAAGGTTGTATGATCAAAATCCTGACATGCGTCTTTTGTTAGACATACACCGTGACGGTGTCCCCCAGGCTGTGGGCAAGAGCACTGTCAAAATCAACGGCAAAGAAACAGCTCGGATTATGATTATTGTAGGGCAGCGCCATGACACCTGGAAAGCTAATAACGCGCTGGCCCAACGCATCATTCAAGTCGGCGAAGCCAAATATCCCGGCCTTTTTCTGACCAAGGTTCATTATGCCTCTGATGCCCGTTACAACCAGCATATTTCCTCCGGGGCTCTTCTGTTGGAAATCGGCAACCAGCTCAATACCCCTGAGGAAGCCATGAATGCTGCCGGGCCCTTGGCAGAAGTTTTGCGGGAGTGTTTATATCCTTAACTCACCAATATTGGCCGCTTTCCTCAAGAGGAGCATGTTCCGGAGAGTTTTGAGTCTTTGGCTTTGGCTCCAGAAGGTGCTAGAAAACCCCAATGCTCACACTTTGAGCATTTCCGAACAGAAAACGGATGGCCATAAAAACCATCCGCATTCTTCGCTAACTTCTTTTTCTTATAATTTTATAAAATAGCAAGGTGAAATTGAATATTTCAACAGCCCCGTTTAAAGCACATTTGGAAACTAAGAACCCTCTCTGCTAATTTCTTCCATGAGCGTAGTATGCACTTCATTGATGGCTCTTTTACTTGCGTCACCCGTGAATGAAACCGCTTTGCCAAAGCCTGACCCCACATCAGAAAGAACAACTGTTGTCCTGTTGGCATTTTCACTATTGAAAGAGAATTTGAGTTTTAACGGAATGAAATCCTTGACTAACGGACCTGTAAACCCAGCGGCAAAAGTACTGCCACGCTTTGCGATCATCTCATACGTGTTTGTGTAGTTCATCTTAAAGTTCATTCTTCCCATAATTTTATCAACAATATCTTTTGCGCCGTCGATGCCCTTGTTAATCGTAATTTCGTATTCCTGTCGTGCCATTTTTTTCTCCCCTTGTTAATTTTTTATTCACACATCTTCCACTCATGTGTGCACTCAAGAGTGATCAATGCTTGAATCCTAAGAGCATGCGGAATTCCACTCCAAGACTTTTGCCATATTCAGGCCAGTAAGACTATCAGTTGGTTGTGTAGCAAAACTCAACGCATTTCCGAACTCGCGAAGCTCATCCACCGTAAAATCCTTGCCTAACGCATTGATTGCTGATTGCTGTACAGCTTCTTCTGGCTTGAGACTTAAGAGGATCTGCGCACGTGCTTCGTCAGCACTCAGGATTTCCGTTAGTTTTCCCTCCACAAAGTTTTTTTGGCTTTCTGATTGTATATACCCCTTGGAGGGCAAAGTGTTACAGAAATTATTTGTGATTCTTGTTTTTTCTTGGTGCGCCTCCAGACTCCAGCTTTCCAGCTTTCTTAAAATATTGACACACATAAGGGGAAAATCCTCAGGGTTTGACCAATGCATCTTCAATGGTTGGTGTATTTACGTTGAGAAGCACTAGGAAGACTGTCACTCAACTAACATCATTCTTACATAACTTTTGACCATCCACATCATATAAAGAGGGATTGTCCCCTCCTTGACTTCCATTGACGTCACAAAGGCTTTTTGCGGCTGAAATCTTTTGCGGTACTCCGTGAGGGAATACGCGTGGGAGGCGCGTTCAGCTTTGACTTCAATGGGAATGATCTCCGCGCCATCCTGCACAATAAAATCGACTTCCGCCTGGTTGGCAGACTTCCAGTAATAGGGTGTTTTCCCGTATTGGTTCACAAGCTCGCACAGCACATAATTTTCGGCCAGAGCGCCTTTGAAATCCCGGTAGGCCGCGTTTTTATCGTAGATAACGCTGGGGGCTAATCCGGACATCTTGCGCAGCAGCCCCACATCACACATATACAGCTTAAAAAATGTCTGGTTGGCATACGCGGAAAGGGGTATAAAGGGCTTCTCAATCTTTTCCACCTTAAAAATCAATCCGGCGCGGACGAGCCACTCCAGAGCATCCTCCAAATCCTTAGCCCGCCAGCTTTCCTTGACCTGACTGAAAATGAACTTGCTGTTCTCCTTGGCGAGCTGCCTGGGAATCGAGTGCCAAATTGCGGACAGTTTGGGGAAATCTTTTACAGGAGCGTGTTTGACAAAATCAACTTCATAGCTGTCCAAAACGCGCTGAAGAACCGCTTCGGTTTCTTCAAGGTTGTATCCGGTTGTCGTCCAGGTTTTCACAGCTTCCGGCATACCCCCGACAATATAGTAATCCAAAAGTTTTTCCCGCAGGTCCGCGGCAAAGGTCTCGACCATAGAATAATCCCCGCGTGGAATATCTTGGCGCAAAGTCTCAGCAAGAAGCTCTTTTCTGTCCGCACGCAAAAACTCATAAAAATTCATGGGCCGGAGTGTTAAAAATTCTACCTTACCTACAGGAAACGACGTTTTTTCGGACAAAGCTACACCTAAAAGAGACCCGGCGCCAACCATCGAGTATTCCGGCGCATCCTCGCAAAAGTACTTCAATGCGGTAAGTGCCTTGCCACAAAGCTGGATTTCATCAAAAATCACGAGCGTTTGATGTGTGATGGTTTTGTCCCGCAGGATACTCAATTCTTTAATAATGCGCTCGGGACGCAGATCCCGCTCAAACTTTTCCCGCAAGGCCGGCGTATCCTCAAAATTGAAATACGCGACATCGTCATAGTGCTGACGGCCGAATTCTTTGAGCAAATGCGTTTTGCCGCATTGACGGACACCACGGAGAAGTAAGGGTTTTTTATTGGGGTTAGCTTTCCATTGAATGAGTTTATCCATGAGTATTCTTTGCATAGAAATCACCTCAGTAACAGTATACCCTGAGAAAGATAGGCTGTAAACAAAATAGGGTGGGAATTATGCGATGATTTCGCGCAAAATCCATGTTGAGTAAACCCCGAATCCATAGTATACTCCAATTGTTGAATGAACTCACGTTATCCGATGAGGAACCGAGGATTATATGTCAACTTCTCAAAAAATGTTTCGGGCAGCCGGGTTCATTATGGTGGCCAACCTTCTGTCCAGGGTACTGGGTTTGTTTCGCAATATCATTATGGCCTACCACTTTGGCCCATCCCTGGAAACAGACGCCTATGTCGCAGCTTTTAATCTGCCCGATTTTCTTTTTTGGGTTCTTGCCGGCGGCACGATCAACGCGGCTCTTATTCCCGTATTGACTGAATACGCGGACGACTCGCGCCAGGAAGAAAGATGGCGGATTGTCAGCTCGGTGACTAACTTCACGCTAGGAGCCATGTGTGTTCTCATTCTCATCTCCATACTTTTGGCGCCCTATCTCATGGAAGTTCTTTTACCGGCGGATCTGGCCAAACAAAAACTCGCCACCCGCTTAACCCGTCTTTTACTGCTGCAGCCCATCTTCATGGCTTTAGCCGGTATCTCTATGGGCATCTTGAATATGAAAAAAATCTTTTGGCCCTCCGCTATGGGAACGTTGTTATACAATATTTGCGTTATTATCTGCGGCCTGTTCTTATCTCCCCTCATAGGCATTCACGCTTTTGTTATTGGCGTGCTGCTTGGCGCGGTCACGAATTTTGCCATCCAGATTCCACATCTGAAGAAGGTCGGCCTGCGCTATCGCCTGGTCGCGGAATGGCATCCGGCAGTACGGCGCATCTTCATTTTGGCTCTGCCTATTTTGGTTTTTCAGGCTATAAATTACCTGCAAACTTTTATGTACACCAGGCTGGCCGGCGGCCTGGAGACAGGAGCCATTACAGCTATGGACTATGCCTATCGCCTCAATATGACGGTTGTTGGCGTGTTCGCTATCGCTGTGGGCGTGGCCAGCTTTCCCTCGTTGGCGGAACAGGTGGCCCATGGGCAGCGGCGGAAATTTGTGAACACCCTTTCCGAATCTGTGCGAATGGTTATTTTTGTCTGCGTCCCCGCCTCTGTTGGCATGATTTTGCTGAGAACTCCCCTGCTCTCTACCTTGTTTCAGCGCGGAGAATTCACGGCTTCTCATACTGAAGATGTGGCTATCCCCCTGATCTTTTTCGCCATTGGCATCACCGCTCAAGGTCTGATTCAAATTATCCCGCGAGCTTACTATGCTCTTCAGTCTACATGGCAGCCTGTGCTTATTGGCAGTGCAACTATGGTGCTAAATGTTGTTCTCATGTTCATTTTTATCCAAATATTCCCTCATCCGTATAAAACAGGCGGTCTGGCCCTTGCGTTAACTCTGGGAGCACTGGTGCAAGTTGGCGCGCTGTTCTTCTTCCTCCGGCGCAAAATCGGTCCCCTGGACGGTGTAACTATCCTCGTCTCAACATCTTTAACCCTTTTAGCAACAACCGTTATGGCTGTAGGAATCAACATGTGGCAATATGGCGTTCATCTGATGTTCCCTGGAACAGTGCCAAAAATAGCCTCTGTCATAGAGTTGTTCGGCGGTATAGGTGTGGGGTTTCTCATCTTTATCTTTGTGGCCAAGGCGCTGTGTGCGGAAGAATACCGTCTGCTCATGGAAACTGTGCGCCGCAGAAAAAACTAAGGGGCTGTAACTAAATAAGTTTGACATTAGGCCGCCGGATTTTTGTCGACAGGCAAGGCGAAAATCCGCAGGCAACCTGGAAGGTTTTCAAGGATTTTCAACGCGGCCCGATGGCAGTATGGTAAGAGAAATATCCTAGCTGCCACACGTAGCCAACAATAGTTTCTCTTGTGTGGGCATGGCGGCAAAAAGACAAGGAATAATGTCAAAGTTATTTAGTTACAGTCCCTAATGCCCACTCTGGCCTAATTGGGCCGCTGGATTATAGAATTGGAAAATCATTGACAAGACTGCTATAATGAAACCCAATATAACCTGCCGAGGAATATATGTCAACTTCTCAAAAAATGTTTCGGGCAGCCGGGTTCATTATGGTGGCCAATCTTCTGTCCAGGGTACTGGGCCTATTGCGCGACACCATCATGGCCAATTACTTTGGACAGTCTGCATCCACTGACGCCTATAACGCCGCTTTTATTCTGCCGGATTTTCTCTTCTGGGTTCTGGCCGGCGGTATGATCAACGCGGCTCTTATCCCCGTGTTAACCGAGTATGCGGATGAGCTGCACCAGGAAGAAAGATGGAGGATTGTGAGCTCGGTAATTAACTTTACCATGGGCATCATGGTTGTGGTTATTGTCGTTTCTATGCTTTTGGCACCCTATTTCATGCAATTTTTACTTTCTGCGGACTCGGGCAGTTCCATAGAGGACCAAACACAAACCCGAGATCTCGCCATTCATTTGACGCGCCTATTGCTGCTGCAGCCGATCTTCATGGCCTTGGCCGGCATCGCTATGGGCGTCTTGAATATGAAGAAAATCTTTTGGCCCTCCTCTTTGGGAACATTGCTGTATAACATTTGCGTCATTATCTGCGGCCTGTTCCTGCCCATCATGGGCATGGGGATTGAAGCCTTCGTTGTCGGCGTCTTACTTGGTGCGGTAACAAATTTTGCGATTCAGATCCCCCATCTGAAAAAGCTCGGGTTTCGCTATCGCTTCATTGCAGAATGGCATCCGGCAGTACGGCGCATCTTGGTTCTGTCCCTGCCCATTTTGGTCTTCCAGGCTTTAAACCAACTGCAGGTTGCCATGTATACCAAACTGGCCAAGAGTCTGGGGGAAGGGGCCATTACAGCTGTGACCACCGCGCACCGCATCCATTTCATGGTGGTGGGCGTGTTCGCCATCGCTGTGGGCGTCGCCAGCTTTCCTTCGTTGGCAGAACAGGTCGCCCATGGACAGAGGAAAAAATTTGTCGATACCTTTTCTCAGGCTGTGCGCATGGTAATTTTTGTTTGTATTCCTGCTTCAGTTGGCATTATTTTGCTCAGAACCCCCCTGATCCGCACCTTGTTTGAGCGCGGAGCCTTCACAGAGGCCAATACAGATGCTGTTGCTTTTCCCCTGATCTTTTTCGCCATCGGCATCACCTTCCAAGGGCTGGTGACAATTATTCCGCGGGCCTTTTACGCCCTTCAGTCCACCTGGCGGCCTGTGATCATTGGCATTGTGACCATGTTTCTTAGTTTGGGGCTCATGATGCTCCTGATCCGGATATTCCCTGACGCCTATAAAACAGGCGGCCTGGCCCTGGCTTTAACCCTAGGGGCCGTGGTGCAGGTTGGGGCGCTGTTCTACTTCCTCCGGCGCAAGATCGGCCCCCTGGACGGCGCCAATATCTTCATCTCGACCTCTCTGACCCTTTTGGCAACAACCGTTATGGCCGTGGGAATTTACATGTGGCAATATGTTATTCATCTGGTGTTTCCTGGGTCATTGCCGAAAATAGCCTCCGCCATAGAGCTGTTCGGCGGCGTAGGCGTGGGGTTTTTCATCTTTATCCTTGTGGCCAAGGCTCTGTGTGCGGAAGAATACCGTCTGCTCATAGATACTGTGCGCCGTAAAAAAACCTAATTGGAAATCCATTTTTTGGAAGGATTTGCGAAGGGGCTGCCGAATAAGTAGCCAGGTTATTTTATCTGCCAACCGCGAGCTGCGAGCTGCCAACTGCGATCTGAGAACTGCGATCTGCCAACTGCGATCTGAGAACTGCGATCTGAGAACTGAGAACCGTGAAGCGCGAGCTGAGAACCGTGAACAAGGAGGATCAATTCCTGTGAAACTCACATCACGCCTTTATATAGCCTATACAGAAGTCTTGACCGAGATCCTCAGCAACTTGGCCGCCAATACCCTGGGCCACGCCGAATTGCACTCTCTCATCCAGAACACTGTAGAAAAGCTCATCCCCCTCAGTATTCCCGCTCTCTTAGCCAACTCCCCCTTCAGCCCTTCAGAAGAAAACAAATCTCCTCATCTGGAACACCTGAAAGAAGCCTGGATCATAACTCTCCTCAGCGATATTCGTCTGTCTTTACTGATCTCCCACCATGTCCTCACTCAAATACAGCGCAGCCTCGCTGGGGTAACCCCCCTCTTTGATCCCTGCGATCTTGATACCTTCCGCCCTCCCCACGGCGATCCCTTCACCGGCAAACCCTACCGCCAGATTATGCAGACCCTGTTAGACGCCCGTCAGAACCGCCAGATTGTGCGCCTCCTTTATATACAAGACACAGCTTCAACACCTTCAACACCCTCAACACCCTCAGCACCCTCAGCACCCTCAGCACCCTCAGCACCCTCAACACTTTCAGCACCCTCAGCACCTTCAGGCACTGCCTCTTCAGACTCGAAGACTCGTCGTGTCACAGGTTCTTTTCTACCCTTGAGAATCGACTATAATCCTTCCACAGACCGTTTCCGCGGCTTAGTTCAAAAAATTGAAAGCGGCGCCCCTATATCCACCCTTTTCCTGGGAATAGCTCACATCATTGACGCCCGTTCCACCGCAACAACAACGCCTGCTTCCCCGCCTTCAACTCCAATCCCCTCTCTCTTTGAAGACTATTTGCTCGTCCCTCCTCAGGATCCCTTGTTATTGGAAATTCCCGATAGCCGCATGCTTTTCGAACACTGCCGGCACGCCTTCGCAGCCTTTGATCAGCGTGTACAATACGATGGATCCTCTCATGTTTATACCTGTATGTTCTCCTGCAAACCCCAGGAAGAAGACAGCCTCACGGCCCTTCTCACAGATCTGGATCCGTCTATCCGTATCCTTTCCCCGCTGCGTATTGCCCGGCAAGTGCGCACGAACCGGCTCCGGCGGCAACAGTTGGCCGGACGAGCGATGGACGGGTATTGAAAATTTCATTATAACCAAGCCAGAATGTGTAAGGGACTGCAACTAAATAACTTTGACATTAGGCCGCCGGATTTGGGCGTAACCCACGTGAAGAAGAAGTCCCACAGAAAAAACATGATCCCTGTAGGCAATATCCATAGTTCCGTTATATTTTTCTACAGAATTTCTGATGTTTTCCAGGCCACAGCTGCGTTGATCTCCGTTAGCCTCACCATCAAAGGCGTTCTCCATCTTAATAAAAATATCCCCTTCGCTAAAGTTAATATTCAGCCTTATGATCTTTTCCTCCACCTTCGCCACCGCTTCCAGCGCATTATCTAAGAGGCTGCCGATTATGTTTACCACATCGGCGACTTCGATATTCAGTGCCAAAGGGACGGCTATTTCTATCTTCGGTTTGATATTATCTTCTTTGACATTCTTAAGCTTGAAATTGATGATGCTGTCAAAGGCTATATTCCCTGTATTGCTGTAAACATCACCTTCCTCTATACCCCCAAGTAAGTTGTCCAGATACTCCGCAGCTTTTTTGTTATCTGCAGTATACTTCTTTATCGTAGTCAAATGCGTTTTCATATCATGCCGATAAGATTTCATCTTCTCCAGCGATTCTTGCATAAGCCGGCATTGGGATATATAATACTCCCCCTCTTGGGAACGCAATACAGATTTGAGTTTATCTTCATATGCGGTCGAAAGGATGTCATATATGTAAAACACTAAAATATTAGCTCCAAATACAAGAATTGAAAAGGAAATCTCGGGGATAAGCGGAAGATTTAGTGCGAAAAAAATAAATGGACATATTGTGGCCCCCAGCACGACAAGAGACGAAATCCAGAATAAGGGCATTGGAAGATTTCTTTTTCTAATATTCTTAAAGCGCTTAAATAAATACACCAGTAAATAAAATAACAAACTTGCAGCCATATATCCCCCAGCCTCAACGAAATCATTACTCCCATCATTAAGGAGAAAAACAAGAGGTTCATAAACAAAGGAGCCCGCAAGAAAAATTGTTGTTATAAACAAAGCATAGTTAGATCCTGTTGCAACAAACCTCTTTGGTATAGAGGATTCGTAATTTAATGAAATTATAAAGAGTACCGGAAGAATAGACATCACATGAAAAATAAATCCCATACTCTCAGGTAAGGTATCATACACCATATTGACGACAGTTGTTACCCCTAAATAAAGTAGATACGAAACCGCCATAACTGGGAACGACGTTCTTCGTCTCTCAAAAAAAACACCCATAAATCTTTTGATAGCAAACATAAAGACAACATCGGATATAAAGTACATTATAACAATAGGAAAACTCACAACCTCACACCATCCTCCTTTTCAGGATAGAGAAGAAGCCCTACAGAAAAGATCGTATCCGTATGGGCAATGTCTACACAACCGTTATATTTTTCTACAGATTTTCTAATGTTCTTTAGGCCATAACCATGCTGCTCACCCTCTTTTCGTGTTGCAATGCGCTTTTCCTCCCCAGCTTTGTTATTCCCGGTATAGTTAACCTCGCCGTCAAAGGTGTTGTCCATCTTAATGAAAAGATTCCCTTTGCTGAATTTAATAGTCAGCTTCAGTAACTTTTCTTCCACCTTTGCCACAGCGTCCAGCGCATTATCCAAAAGGTTTCCAAGTATAGTTACAATATCGGCGACTTCAATATTAAGTGCCGAAGGAACAAGTATTTCTATCTCCGGTTTGATATTATCTTCTTTAGCGTTTTTAAGTTTGAAATTGATGATGCTGTCAAAGGCTATATTCCCGGTATCGCTATAAACCTCGCTTTCCTCTATACTCCCAAGTAAGCTGTTCAGATACTCCACAGCTTTTTTGTTGTCCCCAGTATAGTCCTTGATCGCAGCCAAATGCATCTTCATATCATGCTTATAAGACTTCATCTTCTCCAGGGATTCCTGCATGAGCCGGCATTGGGATAAATAATACTCATTCTCTTGAGAGTGCAATGCGGATTTTAGTTTGTCTTCATATGCAGCCGAAAGCACGTCATGCATGTAAAGCACTAGAAAATTTACTCCAAGCAGAAAAACCGCGAGAGAAATCCTAGAGGCAAACTCAAAACCTAGTAGGCCGGAAATCACCATAGCTACTGTTGTTCCCGGCACGGCCAGAGCAGAAATCCAGAACAAAGGCGTTGGGATCTCTCTTTTTCTAATATCCTTGAAGCGTCTCAATAGATGCGCCACTAAATATGACAACAAACTTGCGAGCATATATGGCCCGATAAAATGATCATTCACATAAACAAGCCAAGAAGCAGGAAGTAAATCGGCAAAATTAGCCGCAAAATTAACAAGTACATTAAACAAAGCATAATTAGATACTACGGCAACAAGCCTTTTGGGTACAGAGGACTCGTAATTTAATGAAATTATAAAGAGCGTCAGAGGAATAACCACCCTATGCAATCCAGAGGTGTCAAAAAACAGCAAATTGTTGACAGTCGCCAAAACCAAATAGAGCAGATACGAAGATGCCATGACCGGGAATGATGTTCTTCGTTTCTCAAAAAAAACGCCCATAAATCTCTCAATGGCAAACATATAGATAACATCAGCTATAAAGTACACGATAACAATATGAGGGCTCATAACCTCACATCATCCTCCTTTTCATGATCTCATTTTAGCATTCATACGACCCAAAAACAATTCAACTGTCCAATTACTACAAAAACTTGCCCAGTTACTGCGAGTTCTCGCAGAGGAAAAATAAATCTGATAGGCTTATGGCATGATGAAGGACACACGATTGCAAGTATTGCAATCGTTCCCGTATTCAAGCATTTCCACAACTTGGGTGCACACATGAGTGGAAGCTGTATGACTCAACAATAACCCTAAATAAGGAAGGTAAACTTAATATGCAGAGAAAACGAATATTCGCCCTTTTTCTAACGATATCCATGGTGCTTATCATGGGGTGCCTGTCTGGCTGCAGTTCTGAGAAGGTCACTGGAAAAGGGAATATGGTGAAGCGTCCCTATGATGTGGGGAGTTTCGACTCTGTGGAGATCAAGAAGGCAAACAACAGCAGTGGAGCAGTAAGCTTCTTTGGCCTGGGAAGTGATTTTGAGATTATCTATAAAAATGGACAGGAAAACAAAGTCGAACTCGAGGCACAAGAAAACCTTTTTGATTACATCCAAGTCCGTGTTGAAGCAGGCACATTGATTCTTGAAAACAGTCAACCCATCAAAACCGATGACAAGAAAAGACCCAAATTGTATGTCACTATGCCCCAGTTTAACAAATTGACAGTCCACGGAGGCGCCTACTTTAAAGATGCGGATAAAATCCAAGGAGAGAAGTTTGACATTGATGTGTCCGGGTTCTGCGAAATGGACCTGGATTTAGATGTGAATAGCTTCGGGATCAAACTGTCCAATGATGGAACAGTGAAACTGCGGGGAAGCGCCAAGAGTGCAAAAATCGATCTTTCTGGGATAGGGAAAATCGAAGCTAAGAACCTTGATACAGTTGATGCAGACGTGAACATCGGCGGGATGGGAGATTGCGAAATAAGCTGCTCAGGAACCTTAAAAGCTAATGCCAGCGACGGGGGAACCCTGAGGTATAAAGGGGATCCTGAGCTAACGGAAAATAATTCCGGTATATTAGGGACTATCGAGAAGGTAAACTGACGGATTTTTGTCCGTCCTTACTGAGTCAGACCTCATCTCATTCTTTATTCACTATCAACATATTATCTGCCGGAACGTGTTATAATGCCGGCTTCGGCAGATAATATGCCTTTTTTCCCGTTGTTGTCGTTGTAGTAAAATATCATGCTAATGCTAAAGTAAAGGGGAACTTTATCCAAAAATTATCTGAGATCATGTAGCCCCGGTGGTTGCAATTCTATAACAAAAGCAGCTGGCTTTTCTTCAGTATATTTTTACATTCAGTTGTTGTTTTTGTTATGCGCTCTCGTGCTCTTGAGCGCCAACTCCGCGGGGTTGAAGAATTACCTCCTGAACAGAGTGTGCTTCTTTTAGGCGATGGTATAGAAATCGAAGCTGATGAGATCCCCCATGCCCCGCTGTCATAGATGCCTACAACACTGAACAACTGGAATAGTTAGCGCATATCCGAATCTGGAGAAAACCTAGCTAAGCCTATACTCCGCGCCGCGCTTTTCTCTGCTGATCTATCTTCGTCATTATGTCATCTTGCGTTAACCATTTCATATCTGGGTCAGCGGCCTCAATCTTCGATCTTTCCAATTCCAATCTGACAAATTGCCTATGAACTTCATTGCACTCTTTCCGTTCTTTTATATGCGAATCCAGTCTCATACTTATGCTTGTATCCTTCGCCAATACCAAGTCCCCCCTTAATATTTACACATACATTGTATTACGTATGATATCAGATGCCAATTATAGGAAACTTGAAAAGTGCTATCACATATGATACCATATTATTAGTTTTTAATAAATTGATGCACCTCAAAATTGATGTGATATTGATAAATAAGAAAGGGGAGATATGCCATTATGCGTATTATATCGATTTCCAGAAGGCTTAAACAAACCCCTGCAGATTTGAGTACAGAAAAAGGAAAGCAAGAGTTTATCGAATTTGCGCGGAATCATCCTGCTCGAACAGACCCAGAAGAAGCTAGAAAGTTTTTGCGCAGTTTAGCTATGTATGATGAAAATGGTAAGCTTAAAGAGGAGTATCGCTAAATGTATTCCCGTTTGCCTTCTTTCGTGCTTGGCTTTCATGGTTGTGATGAGGAAACCAAGAAGGATGTTCTATATAATAAGAAAATGCTGTCCCCTAGCCGGAACCCCTACGATTGGCTAGGGGGCGGCATTTATTTTTGGGAAAATTCCCCAGCTCGCGCCATGTCATTTGCCAGGCTTTCTTTCGAAAATCCCGGCAAATATACAACAAGGCCCATCAATAATCCAGCTGTGCTCGGTGCAGTAATTGATTTGGGTCGCTGCCTGAATCTTTTGGATTCATATTATGCACAGATAATGCGTGAAGCCTATGATTTTTTTAAAAATACTACGCTATCATCAGGAGAGGAAATGCCAAAAAACGAGGGAGAAGCTCCCGCTCTGCGACGCTGCTTTCTAGATTGTGCTGTAATTGAAACATTGCATTCTCTTGAAGAAAATCGTGGTGTTAAGTCAGCATATGACACTGTTCGTGCTGCATATATTGAGCAGCCTCAGCTATATGAAGGCTCTGGCTTCTATGAAAATACACATATTCAATTATGCATAAGAAATGAAAATTGTATCAAGGCCTTTTTCGATCCCAGAATGGAGTTGTAGACATTATTGATCTGATAAGCTCCGCAGCTCCTCCCGCAACACCTTCAACTCCCCATTCAGCGCATTCCCGGGCTACCGCCTTTGGGGAAAGCTCGTTGCGCAGCTTCACTTCAAATTCACTGCCGTAGAGACTGCGTTCATGGCTTAACCGGGGGATATAGAATTCGCGCTTCTCTTTTGGAGTTTTCTCAGCAACAAAAGCCGGTGAGGTAAATATAAATCGTAATTCCTCTATGGTGTCGAGCTGTTCCTTCAGCTCTTGCCAAGCATAAATGGAAAAGCAGGCGGCGGCTATTGAGACGCGGCTGCCTTCTTCTATTGTGATGCTGAGATCATCCTTGACGGTCTGTGATACGTTGTAGATTGGTTGTCATAACTTGCCTGTTTCTGTGCTGAAATAGAAGAAATACTATAGTCAGCAAAACAAATGGGGTGGATGCAGCATGATCGTGAGTGATTCAAGTCATTCCAAGAACATACAATGTCCAAAAATACTATGGCTTGATCAGGAGCCTATTATTGTCGTGAAATGGGCGGTTCATCGTCAATAAAGGTTGTGTTGCCTGCCTTGTGTCCTGATGATCCTGACTTAGACTATAAAGCTCTCACCATCATACACAATGGCAGAGAGGCAATGAATGCCTATGCGGCTCTGCATACAAAAACACCCGAAGAGATCACAGAAATACGCAAAGCATTGTTGGCTTATTGCCGATTAGATACACTGGCTATGGTAAAGGTGTTAGATAAACTCTATAGTCTTGTCGATAGGATTTGGTAAGTGGTTTCAATGTTGCTTGGATATGTTCTGGATCATGTGTGATTGATTATACTTGGCAACAGGTGATAAAAAAGGGAACAGTCAAAGTCCCTTTTTTTGTAGGCGGTTTGTTTTTATCTTTTACCTTTTATCTTTTTAACGTTGCTCTTACGCAATCGCACCCTCAGACACCTTGCACTGTTATGTGTTCAGGCTCGCCATGTGTTCCACGAACTTACTTCTTATGCCGTCCCCGCGCATATGTATAAGCCCCTTTAATCTTCCCGCTCTCTTCTTGCCCCCCTTTCCCTTTTCCTCTTACTCCCGTACCCTGGACCCCTCCGGCGCCCTTTCTCTCGCCCTTAACCTTCCCAATCCCGCCCTTCAACTCAATCACCGCGTCCCTCAGCTCAGCCGCCCTCTCAAAGTCCAGCGCCTTAGCCGCCTCAAGCATCTCCTTCTCCAAGCTCTGGATAAACTCCGCCTTCTGCTCCTCCGACAACCTGTCAACAGACGTCTTATAAGCCCCTTGCTGTTGCGCCACCATCGTCGCCTGAGGCACATCCCGGATCTTCTTCTGAATCCCCATAGGCACAATATTATGTACCTTATTATAGTCCATCTGCAGCGCCCGGCGACGGTCCGTCTCATCCAGGGCCACCCGCATAGACCCCGTCACCTGATCCGCATACATAATAACAGTCCCCTTCACATGCCGCGCCGCCCGTCCAATCGTCTGAATCAGCGACCGCTCCGAACGGAGAAACCCCTCCTTATCCGCATCCAGAATCGCCACCAAAGACACCTCAGGCAAATCCAGCCCTTCCCTGAGCAAATTAATCCCCACAATCACATCAATATCCCCCACCCGCAATTCCCGCAGAATCTCCAACCGTTCCAGCGTCGAAATATCCGAATGCAAATAGCGCACCTTAATCCCAAGATCCTTGAAATACCCCGTCAGATCCTCCGCCATCCGCTTCGTCAGCGTTGTCACCAAAACCCTCTCATGATCACAAATACGGGCATTAATCTCCCCCGCCAAATCATCAATCTGCCCCTTAACAGGCCGGACATGCACCATAGGATCCAAAAGACCCGTCGGCCGGATAATCTGCTCCACACTCTCCGGAGAATGCTCCATCTCATAAGGTCCCGGCGTCGCGCTGACATAGACCCGCAGAGTCGTCCTCCCTTCAAACTCATCAAACCGCAAAGGCCGGTTATCCAACGCCGACGGCAGCCGAAACCCATACTCCACCAGCATCGATTTCCGTGAGCGGTCCCCCTCATACATCCCCCGCACCTGAGGCAGCGTCTGATGAGACTCATCAATAAACATGAGAAACCTCTCCGGAAAAAAATGCAGCAGTGTATACGGCGTCTCCCCCGCCTGCCGAAACGTCAAGTGCCGGGAATAATTCTCCACCCCATTGCAGTAGCCCAGCTCCCGCAGCATTTCAACATCATACCGCGTCCGCTGCTCCAGCCTCTGGGCCTCAATCAGCTTCTCCTGAGACCGCAGAACCGCCAGCCGTTCTTCCAGCTCCGCCTCAATATTGATCGTTGCCGCCAACAGCTTGTCCCGCTGCGTAATATAATGCGTATTCGGGTAAATCGAAACATGGTTCCGACCCGCCAGAATCTCCCCCGTCAGAATATTAATCTCATAAATATGTTCAATGGTATCCCCAAACATCTCCACACGGATCGCCTTCTCACTGGACGCCGCCGGGCAAATCTCCACAATATCCCCCCGGGCCCGGAACGTCCCCCGCAAAAAAGCCACCTCATTGCGGTCATATTGAATCTCCACCAGCTTGCGCAGCATCGCGTTGCGGTCAATCTCCTGGCCCTGCCGCAGCGACAGAATCATATTCTTATATTCCTCAGGCGATCCCGTGCCATAGATACAAGACACACTGGCCACCACCACCACATCCGGCCGCTCCAAAAGAGACGCTGTCGCCGAATGCCGCAGCTTTTCAATCTCCTCATTCACCTGAGCATCCTTCTCAATATACGTATCGCTCGACGGCACATAAGCCTCCGGCTGATAGTAATCATAGTAGCTGACAAAATACTCCACAGCATTATGCGGAAAAAACTCCTTAAACTCACTGTACAGCTGCCCCGCCAGCGTCTTATTATGGGCCAGCACCAACGTAGGCAGCTGAACCCTCTGAATGATATTTGCCATGGTAAACGTCTTGCCCGACCCCGTCACCCCCAGCAGAGTCTGATGGGGCGCGTTCCGCAAAACCCCCTCGGCCAGCTTGTCCACGGCCTGAGGCTGGTCTCCGGACAAGCTGTAAGGAGCTTGCAAGTTAAAGGACATGTTCATTCAAAACCTCCAATCCATACAATCTATCTTATCATATCCCCAAAAACTGCAGAACAGCCAACACCACAACCCCCGGGAACCCCGTCAAAGCCACAAAAGCCACTGTAAACACATTGATAGGTATGGTTCCCCCAAACATCCCCAGCAGGAGATTCGTCAGCCACAATCCGGCAATGCCACCCAAAACATGAATGCAAAACTTCACAATTTTCCCCGGCACATGCAGCGAGGACCAAACAATTAACGCAATAAGCCCAATAAACGCCACCAGGAAAATGAGCGTCATGTCCCTTCCCCCATTTGATAAACTCCACGATAAGCTCCACTTTCCAGATCATATGTTTGTCCATTCCGAAATAGACTTCTTCGACAATCCTACACAAACGAGACAACAAAAGAGGCAGAAAACTGCCCCCTTCATCAACTCCCCCTATTCATCAACACGCACAATATCCGCCCCTATCCCTTGCAGCTTCACTTCAATATTTTCGTAACCCCGATCAAGATGAGAAATTTCCCAGATTTCGGATCTTCCTTCCGCCGTCAAAGCTGCCAAAATCAAAGCCGCCCCCGCCCGCAGATCCGTAGCCACAAGAGTAGCCGGATTCAGACAGGGAACACCCTGAATAATCACACTGCGCCCTTCCACCTTCAGATCGGCGCCCATACGTTTCAATTCATCCACATGCATAAACCGGTTCTCAAAAATATTCTCCGTCACAATAGCCGTTCCCTTAGCCCGGGTAAGAAGGGCCAAAAAAGGCGCCTGCAAATCCGTAGGGAACCCAGGATGCACCTGGGTCTTAATATCCACAGCCTGAAAAGAATCATTGCCAAAAACCCGAATCCCGTCATCCTCCTCCCGATACAGGATCCCCGATTCATCCAATTTAGCAAGCAACGGTGTCAAATGAGTAGGAATCACATTATTCACCCGAACATCCCCTCCGCAAGCCGCCGCCAAGAGAATAAACGTTCCGGCCTCAATCCGGTCAGGAATAATCACATGGCGCGTTCCGGTAAACTCCTTCACCCCTTCAATATTGATCACATTCGTCCCGGCGCCACGTATTTTGCCCCCCATCCGGTTAATAAAATTAGCTAAATCAACAATTTCCGGCTCCTGGGCAGCATTTTCGATAATGGTGACCCCTTCAGCCGCCGCCGCCGCCATAAGAATATTCTCCGTGGCCCCCACACTGGGAAAATCCAAATAAATACGAGCCCCCTTCAAAACCGGAGCCGACACATCCAAATAACCATGATCAATGCGCACCTCCGCACCCAGAGATTCCAGGCCTTTCAGATGCCAATTAACCGGGCGGGATCCAATAGCGCATCCTCCCGGATGCGAAATACGAACACGCCCCTTACGCGCCAACACCGGCCCCATAATCACAATAGAAGCCCTCATTTTGGTAATCAGATCAAAAGGAGCTTCAAAATTATCAAAATCCCCCACCTGAATGGTCAGGGATTTCCCCCGGCGGGTCACCTCTCCCCCCAAAGCCCGCACAACCTGGCTCATAATAGAAACATCCAGCAGATCCGGAACATCGTCCAGGATCACCTCTCCCGAAGAAAGCAGGCTCGCTGCCATAATCGGCAGCACCGCATTCTTCGCGCCCCCCACATCAATCTCTCCATAGAGTTTTTTGCCACCGTTTATGACGAATTTTTTCATCTATTTTTCTCTCCTCCAAAAACTATTATATACCATTGTACAACGTTGGAAAAGCTAAAATTGTTTTTCCTCCCCTAGCCAATTGACGCGTCGTCAGTTGGATATTAATCATCTGGGCGCCGCAAAAACTTGGCTTTAACCCGTGTGGATCAAATCCACTCCACGATTCCACAGTCCCATCACAACTCTTCTGGCGCATAAAAATATCTTCTTTATTCCAGTACGCCTGGAGATTTATGGCCTCATCCACACTTTCCTCTAAATAGATAACCACATCATCATAGCTCAATCCCAGTTGACACACCATATCCTCAAGATTTCTGAATTTCTCCGGGATCCTTCTTTCCTCTTCGGCATTGACACTCTCCTGAGCCCACAGACAAACAGCGCGTTCTCCCCATCCATTGGCAAGGGTCTCCAGGCTCCAAGACACTTCCCCATCCCAACCAGAATTCTTATTAAGGGACTCAAGCCCCTTCAATAAGTCCTGGGTAATTCCAATTTTTTCCGTCCATATCACATATCGTACCTTAGCTGTTTGACACTCTGTCAAACCAGAACCGAGCAGCAACGAGGAGTGCCTAATCTCCCTGCCGCAGAAAGCGTCTACCCCTTGAATACCCGTTCCTTCAAGGGATTCAGACATCACTTTGCTCATATCCCTTAGTGTAACACCCATGCCAATAGCGAGCAAGAGACTGAGTATTACGCAAAGACTCAACCCGATTATCTTCGTCCAAGATGTATTTTTTAAGGATGAAAATTCCATTTTTTTGCTCCTATACACCCGTTAATAATATTGTGACCAAAGTGTATAATCGCAAATCATAAAACAACTGCCAATCCAGACTTTTTTTGCATAAAAGAGGCCGCAAAGTGTCGAAACTCTTGCGGCTTCACTTCTGAATTCAGATAAATTGGCTTAATGCGAAAGAATGTTCATTAAGTCATAAAGTCATCCTATATATGGAAAAATATTTAAATATATGGATTTTTATTATCTTGCCCCCTCACACTCCCACTTGTCTCCACAGCCCAAACCGCCATAAACCCTTTTTCTCGCATACGATACACAACATCCTCTTGGTGATCCTTATCCCGAACCAAGCCAAAAACAGCCGAGCCGCTCCCCGACATCAGAGCCGTTAAACATCCAGCCTTGATAAGCTCTTCTTTAGCCTCTTCAATAGCCGGGCACAGAACCATAGAAACTTGTTCCAAAGAATTCCTCATCATCCGGGCAACACTCTGTTTATCCCCATGAGCCAACACCCGGCGCCATTCTTGACAGTCACCATCCGGTTTTGTTTTCAAATCTATCCCTTTATCATAAGCTTCAAAAGCCCGCCGGGTGGACACGCCGCCCTCAGGCTTCACCACCACCAGAGGCCACCCCGCCACAGAAGGCAAAGGCGTCAGTTCATTCCCCGTCCCTTCTCCCCATTGAGTCCCTCCCCACAAACAAAAGAGCGTATCCGAACCGCAACGGCAGGCCAGTCCCTCCAGCTCCTTCCGGCTGAGAGGGTTACCCAGCATCCTGTTAAACCCGCGTAAAACAGCTGCCGCATCGCTGCTGCCTCCTGCCAGGCCGGCCTGCAAGGGAATGCGTTTGTTGATGTGGATAGTCATATCCGGACAGGGGATATTCTTCTTTTCCAAGGCTTGTCCCAGAAGTTGGGCAGCCTTGTAGGCCAAATTACTTGGGCCATTGAGCGCAGCGGCACGGATATCCGTCTTCCGGAGTCCGGCACAGCTGCCCTCCGACCGGCAGAAACAGCGGATTTGCGCTGTGTCCAACGACGAACTCAGAGTCAGGCGGAGATCATCCGCCAAAGAGATACTTTGAAAAACCGTCTGCAATAAATGATAGCCGTCAGGCCGCCGGCCTGTAATTGTTAAAGTCCAGTTGATTTTAGCCGGGGCCCGGAGATTAAGAGTATTCATGAAAGAAGTTATCTCCTGCAAAATAGTATCCTTATCCGTTTCATTATAGCACAAATACCAATTATCTCATCTCTTCAATGAATTTTAACTCATTTCCAGAAAAGCTATCGCGAATGTTTTTTCAGGCGAACTCCCCTTCACAGCGCCGGGCATTATAGCCCCGCAGACATTCGTGTACATGACCCAACTGTTCATAGCAGATAAGCACCGTATAATCGTCCCCATCGTCCCCATCATCCCCATTCTTCCTCATACACCCATGAGCCTCTTGCAAAGCCGCTTGCAGCGCGTCCACCTCTGAAGACATAATCTGAACCCGGCTGCCTCCGACACTGGCCACCCCCTGCTTCATGAGATTTGCCACCTCGCCCGGCCGCCTCCCCCTCAAGTCCTCATCCTCTTTGATATAGACACTCTCAAACATCTCCCCGGCAATCCGGCCAAAATCCACAATATCCTCATCCTTACGATTGCCTGGCATCCCAATACACCCAATCCATCTGCGCGAATTGCCGACACCCCAGCGCACATGGTCTCCCGACGCATCATCCGGTTTCCTCCCTGTCTCTGCGCCTCCCAGCGCCTCGGTCACCGCCCGCAAAGCCGCCGGGTTATGAGCATAATCAAGAATCACCCGCAAGGGTTTGCTCTCCCCCTGTATAATCACATCCACAGAATAAGCTTCCCACCTGCCGGGATTGTGGATCCCGCTGAACTCCCGCAGCATACGAATAATAGAGCTGCGCGGCTGCCCCAACGCCCAAGCTGCTCCCACAGCAGCCAGCATATTTTCCACAACATACCCAGGCATCTGTACAGTGTCCTTTATGCTTTGCCCATTCGCAAGTATCCATGGCCCCCTTCCCATAGCCGTTTCCTCCATGCCACAGACATACTGCATCTCATTCCCTTGAGCCAGAACAATCTTATTATGTAACAACAGAACCCCTTTTCCCCCCACAGAAAGATGCCGCCTGATCCAACGATTATCAGAGTCCCGGCTAAAATAAATCACCGGCGTCCGCACAGTCCGCACAGTCCGCACAGTCCGCACACACTCCGCTACCTTGCGCGCCCCCTCATCATCAGCATTTAAAACCACATAGCCAGACTCACTCACCCTTTCCGCCACCAGAGCCTTGACCCTAAGCAAATCCGCCAGCGTCTCCACACCATATTCCCCCAAATGATCCCCTGTCACATTCGTCACCACCGCCACATCCGCCCAATCATATCCCAAACCCCCGCGCAAAATCCCTCCCCGGGCCGTCTCCAGCACAGCCGCCTCCACCCGGGGATGAGCCAAAACACAGCGCGCACTCTCCGGCCCCGTGCGGTCCCCATCCAGAATTTTTTCACCGTCCACATAAACCCCATCCGAACAGGTCAACCCCACCACACATCCACTCAAAGCCAACCCCTGGGCCACCATACGCGCCACCGTACTCTTGCCATTGCTGCCCGTCACCGCCACCACAGGAATACGCGCCTGCCCCTCCGGGAACAAAGACCCCACCAGCCTCTGGCCCAAACCCGACGGCAAATGCATGCGCAACCCCGGCGCCGCATTCACCTCAAGAATCTTGACCTTTTCCGTGTCAAACTCACAAATATCAGGCATCACCATATCCACCCCAGCCACACTCAACCCCAAACGCCGCACCGCATCTCCCGCCATACGCCTATACCCCTCATGGACAAGATCCGTCACATCCTGAGCCGTACCCCCCGTGCTCAAATTCGCCCCCGAACACACCACAACCTCACAGCCCTTTTCCGGAACCCTCTCCAAGCTCCACCCCCGGCAGGCCAAATCAAAAATCTCCGCCTGCCCCAGCTTCATCGCCGTCAGCATTTTTTCATGCCCGCTCCCCCGGGCCGGATCCCCGTTGCACGCCTCAACCAATTGAGCCACCGTCGAACATCCATCTCCCACCACCTTCGCCGACTCCTTCCGCGCCGCTGCCGCCAATACCCCGTCGATCATCAACAACCGATAATGCCGCCCTTCCACAAACTCCTCCACCAGCACATAGCGATTCACCGCCGCCGCCAAACGAAAAGCCCCCACAACCTGAGCCTCATCAGTCAACCCAATAAACACCCCGCGTCCCTGATTCCCCAAGCACGGCTTGATCACCACAGGCCGCCCCATTTTCCGAAAAAACTCCCGCGCCGCCGTCTCTGAACGCACCACAGTTCCTACCGGCACCGGCAACCCCGACTCCCGCAGGATTCTTCGGGTCAGTTCCTTATTCTGAGCCAGTTCCGTCCCCACACAAGAATCCCTCTCACTCATACTCGCCCTCATCCAACGGCCACGGCACCCATACCCCAGACGCATCAGACTATTTTGATACAGCCGTACAGGCACATTCATCTGACGGCAGCACTCCAGCACATGCTGGGTGGACGGGCCCGGGACAAATCGCTCAATCCCCTGCTCTATCCTCTTTACTATCTGGGAGACATACACTTCGTCCAAGTGACAATTCAGTATGGAAACCTCAGAAACCTCAGCTCCTTTGAACCTATTCAAAAGAGCGCACCCCTCCTGCAGGGCGATCAGCGCCGCTTCCCGGCACTCATACCCAATGACCACATCATAAATACGCCGCGGCCCATCCACAGCACGGGTTTTGCCGAACCCCACATCCTGGCCCGCCAGCCCCAAAAGCTCCAAAGCCACATGCTCCAAAATATGGCCCGCCAGCGTCCCCTCTTCCATCCTCTCCACAAAACCTCCTCTCTGCCCGCGGGAACATCGATGCTCCCCCAACCCCGGCAGACACTTGAGAAGCCTCTCCGTCACCTCAGGCCAGGAACGGCTATCTCCCTGCCCCCAAGCTGAAATATCTACCGTTGCCCGCGCCACACCACTGTAACTATAGATATTCGGCCCTTCTAAAAGAGAAAGATTTTTCAGGTACATGGCTTCCTCCAATGTATAATTCAGTCATCATAAACAGTGCAACCACTCTTATTTTTGCCAGTTGTCTTTACCTTAAATCACACCATAACAACAATACGTAACAACAATACTGGCTATCTTCTTTGAAACATTCATTGATATATTGACGATAATTTGTTACAATTCACAAGGTCTCGCTATAATCTTGCCAAGCCGGGAATTAAAACCATTCCGCTTTATGCTGTATTTTGCATTTAAATCAAACGAACAAAGGAATAAATCATCATGACAGGCACCATAACAGAGCTCGTAGGAAGAATCATAGGCATCTTCTTCATCCTCTTCATCGGCTACACCGCCGCCAAAATCAAATGGATCTCACCCGACTCCATGAAAACCCTCAACAAAATCCTTCTGAATATCGCCAGCCCCTGTCTCATCATCCACATCATGACCACTTTTGACATCCCGGAAGGAACGTGGGAATTAACCGGCTGGATTCTGGGTATTCTTATCATCATTTATATCGTCTCCACCCTCATTGGCTGGCTGTTTTCCAAGCAGTTCCGCGTCCCGTATGAAGAACGTGGTATTTATATGTACTCCTTAACCTACACCAACAACGGCTTCCTGGGATTGCCTATAGGGGCAGCCATTTTCGGCGCCGCCTCCCAAGGCTTCTTTTTGATGGTTCTGGGAAACCTGTTCACCGTTATGATCACCTTCTCCTTTGGCATCCTGACCGTCGCCCAAAACCACACCCCCAAACGCTCCCTCAAAGAAACCCTCAAACCCATGCTGAACATCCCCATCTGTTCAGGCTTACTGGGCATCGCCCTCATGCTCCTGAACATGAACGTTGATTTTCCTGAGGCGGCCAATCAGATATTCAATGTGTTCGATGGCGTCTTAGAGATGGTAGGCGATATGATGATCCCCCTGTCCATGCTCATTGTCGGCGCTCAATTAGCCGGCAGCCGCCCCCGGGACGTCCTTTTCGAAAAAAGATATTACTGGCTCACATTTCTCCGTTTGATCGCTATGCCCGGAATACTCTACCTTCTTTTAACCTGGCTCCACGTACCCCCCATGGCCACCTTCATCCTCGTGCTCACCGTCGCCCTGCCCTCAGCCGCCTTAGTTGTCATTTTCGCCCAGGAATACGGTAAAAACACAAAAAGCGCCGCCGAAATCGTCTTCATCACCACCCTCTTTTCCCTCATCACTCTCCCCTTGGCGCTGATATTCTTCCTGTCCCCGCTCATCAGTCCGTAGCAATCAGACACAAACCTTACCCATCGACTTTCTCGACTTTCGGCCAAAATCGCATTCATGTGTGAATTACACACAGCCAAACGAGCCACACTAACCCCAACATAGCCCACAAAAGCATCTTGCTTTAGGCTGCCATACCGGCAATAAGGGGCTGTAACCAAGAAACAGCTTGCCTTATCATATTTCAACAGGGGGTATTTTCACATGTCCGCACCACATTCTTTTTGGCTGCAAAACCCGCCCCAAGAATCCTATCCACCTTTACAAGGAGATGTAACCGCTGACATCTGCGTGATTGGCGGCGGCATCACAGGACTCACCACAGCCCTTCTTCTGCAGGAAGCCGATGTAGACGTCATCTTAATAGAAGCCCGCCAGATCGCCTCAGGCACAACAGGCCACACCACAGCCAAGATCACCTCCCAGCATGACCTCATCTACCACACCTTAATCAAACGCTACGGCCAGGAGTTGGCCGCTCAATACGCCGACGCCCAACAAACCGCCCTCGAAGAAATCGCCTCCCTCATCCAACGCCACAGCATCGACTGCGCTTTCGAACGGCAAAACGCCTATCAATTTACGGAACTCCCCCGGGGCGCCGCTGCCTTAGAGCGGGAATACCGCGCCGCCCTGCGCCTCAATCTCCCCGCCGAACTCCTGGACTCAGCCCAGCTCGGCCCCCTCAACCTGCCCTTCAAACCCCATCAAGCCCTGCGCTTCACCAACCAAGCCCATTTTGACCCCGTCGCCTACACCCGCGCCCTCGCCCGGATCTTTATCGGACTCGGCGGTCAGATCTTTGAACAAACGCGCGCCCAAGAAGTCCTGCCCGGCGAAGTCGTCCACGGGAACGGACGCATCTCTGCTCCCCATATTATCGTCGCCAGTCATTTCCCCATCCGCAGCATCCCCGGCTGGTATTTCGCCCGCCAGTACGCCCACCGCTCCTATTGTCTCGCCTTGGACGGCACAGACCCCTTCGAAGGCATGTGGCTCTCCATCCACAAACACGGCAAATCCTTACGCATGCATGGTAATACCCTGCTGCTGGGCGGCGTTGACCACATGACCGGACATCAGAACCACCGAAGCCATTATGCGATTTTACGCACCTATGCCCAAACCCTGTATCCCCAAAGCCGCGAAATCGCTTATTGGTCCGCTCAGGACGGCATCGCCGCCAACAGCGTTCCGTATATCGGCAGCTTCAGCGACCTTCTTCCCGGCGTCTGGGTCGCTACCGGCTTCGCCAAATGGGGCATGACCAATTCCATGACCGCTGCCATGATCCTGCGAGACTCCATCCTGGAATACACAAATCCATGGCAAAATATTTTCTCCCCCAAACGTCCCCCCACCTTAGATTCCGCCTGGATCACCCTAAGCAGCGGCGCCCGCACCGCAGCCAATTACGCAGCCTGGCCCTTTTCACGCCAGCCCGTCTGTACCCATTTGGGCTGCCGCACACATTTTCAGACAGAAGAAAGAACCTGGGAATGTCCTTGCCACGGCTCGCGCTTTGACGCTTCCGGTGTTCCCATTGACGGCCCCGCCACCAAAAATCTGGATCTCGGCCCATAGCTGGGAGCTGGGCGAGGCGTGACTTGAGTGCATTGCAAATATTTTTTTCCCCAAAACATTGCCGCCAACTTTCCATCAAGGTACAATAAGCATATGCTGATACAATCAGAAACCCTATACTGATACAATCAGACATAACACAGAAGATATACTCAAGAGGTGAACTCAAGAAAGGAAGTTGATTATGGCTTTTAAAGGCGGCAACATGAACCAGATGCTCAAGCAGGCTCAGAAACTCCAGCAAGACATGCTCAAAGCGAAAGAAGAGGCCGAAAGCCGTACTGTAGAAGGAACCTCCGGCGGCGGCGCCGTCCAGGTGACTGTCAGCGGCAGCCTCGAACTTCTCGAACTCAAAATCGACCCCGCAGCCGTTGACCCCGACGATTTGGAGATGCTTGAAGATTTGGTCAAGGCGGCTGTCAATCAAGGCATCCAAAATGCCCAAAAAATGGTCGAGGACGAAATGGGCAAACTTACCGGCGGGCTCAACCTGCCCGGATTATTCTGACACGAGACTATGGATCTTTTCTATTACCCCGAGCCTCTGTCCGATCTGATCACCGCTCTGGCGCGCTTACCGGGAATCGGCCCAAAAACAGCGGCTCGCCTCTCCTTTTATCTTTTACAAAACCAGGACGACGCCACCACCCTGTCCTTGGCTGTTGACGCTGCCCTGAAACAGATCCATTCCTGCAGCGTCTGCGGCAATTACACCGCTGC
This sequence comes from Peptococcaceae bacterium, assembly GCA_009782825.1. GTDB lineage: Bacteria > Bacillota > Desulfitobacteriia > Desulfitobacteriales > Syntrophobotulaceae > WRJI01. The sequence goes on along the minus strand of WRII01000001.1, from coordinate 104,795 downwards.
CGATCCATGCGTCATCTGTTCCGGCGCCAAAAGAGACCGCAGCCTGATTTGTGTTGTCGAGCAGCCCCGGGATGTGGTGGCTTTGGAGCGCACCGGCGAATATAAGGGGCTTTACCATGTTCTGCACGGCGTGCTCTCCCCCATCGACGGCATCGGCCCCGAACAGCTCAATATCCAGACCCTGCTCAAGCGCCTTGAGGGCATTGAAGAGGTGGTTGTGGCTGTCAACCCTACCATTGAAGGGGAAACCACAGCCCTCTATCTTTCCCGTTTGCTGAAAAATCTTGACATCAGCGTCACACGCTTGGCCCGCGGTCTGCCCATGGGCGCGGATCTGGAATATGCCGATGATATCACCATTGCCCGGGCTTTGGAGGGGAGACGGCAGATCTGAGAGCGCTCACAAACATGCAGCGTATCCTGTTTAAGGTTTAAGGAGTGAAATATGGAAAGTAACTACTTCGTTGCCCTTGCTTATGAAGCCAGCTTTGACCAGCCTGATGAGTTGCTCGAAGAAGTTGGTGTAAAGAATCCCTTACCGATTCTACATGCTCGTAATTGACCGACCGGGTGGCAACCTTGCCGCCCGAAAATCACTCCAACCCAAGCAAAGAAACAGATCCAAAGACAAGGCAAAGGGAATTAAAATGTTAAAACAAGAAGGTCAAAGAAATAATACAGAGAGCTTTATTCAAGCTGAAATATATAAAGATAAATTTAATGAACTCTTAAGTAATAGTAAGGTTTTTCATATTATGCTATGCAATGACATAGTGCTCCGTATCAATCGTGTCAATGCTCATTACAAATGTTATATTAATATGCGGAACAAATATTCAATGAAGGAAATGCGCAATGATTTGGGACAACTAGAGGATTCTCTTATTGCTGAAGAAATTATATATCATATAAGGAAAGCGATTGACGAAATGATTTATTCCCTTTGGATGGATAAAGTTGGAGTCTTAAATATTGACAACAATCAGTTTAAACCCATAGATTCTATTGGTAAATATCTAAATCAAAATACTAAAATACTGGATGAATTTGACGAGTACTTGGAGTTTCTTAACGAGATAAACATTTTGTCAAATTCTTATAAGCATTCTATTAATACTTTTTCTCATATAGAAACCGATTTGAGTAGTGATAATGAACCTCCATCATTTGGCACATATGCTATAAGAGAAGCGGATTCTGATGTATCAATTCTTCAGGATGAATTACTAAAGATGTTAGAAATAATATTCCATAAATTTCTATCCTTGATTTAAAGAAATGTAGTGCAGGAAAATCTCTGCATATTTACTTGCCGCAGTCCTCCCAGCGGATCATGCCGACTGGAATTGCGGCTTGGATTGAACCGCTTTTTTGTCTCTTTGTCAAGCCCTTTTTTGAACTTCTTTTGAACTTCAATTTCATTATTCATGTTACGGAAACTTATGACAATGTTCCAGTCATCACTTCCAATAGAATCAAAAACATCTATGATTTTCTCAGTATCGAATAATTCTTCCTCGTCAAAGGGCACAATGACTTTATTTCTGTCATACCCCACATAGTCTGCCAAATCAACGATACCCGCATAAGCCCAGTGGATCTGAAATCTGGGCCAGGTCTTATTCATAAGCTCCAGAAATGCTCTGCGCAGAGGAATATCATAGCAAATATCCTCGCCGCCAAACCACAGCAGAACCTTCTTGTCCAGATCAATAACCGCCCCACCTTCACACCATGTAGTATCAAGCCAGCAGTCATCCTCCTGCTGTTCATGATCTCTGAAAAACTGAACAGCTTTATCAATACCCCAAAACAAATCAGAATCCAAGCTGTTCGCACACCAATGATCATAGTATAGTTCTCGTTCGTTATTTTCGACAATGATTAAATTTGCACACTGTCCCATGCCCTCAGTCCATCCCATAATATTGAATTTAATAGTTGTTTTTCATTCGAACCGCCCTGTGCTGAGGGGTGGTGTTTGTACAATGGGAAAAGATATACTGTGTCCTGTTTGCGAGAGCTATGTTTTTGAAGAAGAATTTAATTTATTCAAAATATTCAGGAATTGACTCTCGTGTTGATGGATATAAAATTGCGGAGGAATTGAGTAAGGCACGTCATGAATATGTTCACAAAATGAAAGCGCTGAAAGAAGGATAAGGATTTAATCATATGCGAAACAAGCAGCGCGGCCACTTTTGCAAGGTGTGCGGTGAAAAGAAGGCAAACGAGAAGTTCTCCGGCAAAGGCCACGCGGCACACATCTGTATGTGAAAAAGATAATCACGTTCTATAATCAGATGCACGATGCTCCGCAAGAATTGTTTTGGTCGCTAATGGAATTTTTCATAATCTATATATGGATTACATGCATTGAGGAAATCAAGAATGATATGGGTTTCCATAAATAAAAGTTGATGAATCAAGTCAGAACGAATATAATAAAGAAAGTAGGGTAAGTAGGGATCTGGCGAGTTCTAAAGGAGGATTACAAAATGGCAGAGGTGATAGTAGATAATGCAAAGGTGATAGTAGATAATGCAAAGGTGATGGCGAAGGGGCAGATAACTTTGCCAAAAGAAATTCGCTCAGCACTTGGTGTCAGCACCGGCGACCGCGTGACACTTATCAAACAGGATGATCAAGTCATCATGATGAACTCCGCCGTCTATGCCATGAAGGTGTTACAACAAGCTATGAAGGGCGAAGCGGAAAAAGCTGGCCTTGATTCCGAAGAGAGCGTAGCGGACATGATTATGAAGATGCGTATCGAGGAAAAAGAATGAAATGTATGCTGGATACAAACATTCTCGTTTCTGCAGCACTTTTTCCGGGAAGCATCTCTGCCATGGCGTATATGAAAGCAGTCACCCCGCCTCCATGCCTTCCTTCCTCAACAGGCCCGCCTGTTCGGCCAAACCGCGTACAATGGCCAAATATTTCTCTTGATCCGGTGTCAAAAAGGTGATGGTGATACCGAAGCGGTCCGACAGAGAAAGCTTTTCCTCCATACCAAAAAAGCCGCCACAACTGTATTACCACTAAGCTGTGACAGAACATTGAGCTGCGGCAGCGCCAGGCGGAGCCTATGTAATTGTTTTAAATATATATCTACCATACAATCTCACAATTGGGCAAATCTTTCTTTAAGTCCTGCTTTTGGGCTTCACTGAATTTGATGCTGTTATTTTCCAAGTTAAGGTATGTAAGGTTTGTCAACGATTTCAGAGGTGTGAGGTTACTGATTTTGTTGTAGCTCAAGGTAAGTGATTTCAACCCCGTCAATGATTTCAGAGGAGTGAGATCACTAATGTCGTTAATAGGCAAAACAAGACGTTCCAAATTTGTTAACGATTTCAGAGGTGTGAGGTTACTGATTTTGTTATTGTTCAAAGCAAGCGTCTTCAGCCCTGTCAGCGACTGTAGAGGAGTAATATCACTGATCTTATTCTGGATTAAATTCAAATCCGTCACATTTTCCGGAATTTCCCTATTTTTAACCATAGCGGCCAATTTCGCATTATCTATACCTTTGTCGAAGAAGCTGATGGCAACTGATTCTGCCCCCTCAAGAACAATTTCATCCACAGGTTCCTTTGCGGTTGATTCTTTTAAAAAAGTTCTATCAACAAAGAGTCCATTCTTGAAAATATAGGCATAGGTTACTTTTTTAGATCCTTTTTCTCCTTTTTGTTGGACTTTTGTGGTGTTAGGAACAACTTCAGTGCTCTCCTTCTTGAGGATCTTAAAATCAATCTCTTCCGTTATGACATACGTTCCCTCAACAATGACAGTAAGATAAGGCTCCATACTCTCTGGTTGTTCAGGAGAGGGGCTCTTGCCGCTGATCAAGGTTTGCCGCGCCTCTTGCTCGTCCTTTATTTCACGACTCTGAACAGGGATCGCGACGATTTCTACGGTTTCTTCAAAGGTCGCTGTGGGGGATGAGGCTGCTGTGCTGCCCTGGGGGACGGAAAGGTCAATATAATACGCTTTGATTTCTTCTAACACAGTTCTGGCTTTTTCTTCATTGGATAAGACGATGTCACTCTGTCCATTAATGCTAATCCCATATCCTGTTACTTTTTGCACGCTGTTCAGTAACCCAGGGAATAAGTAAATGACAGCCGCCATAACGGCCAATACCCCTACAACGCTTAACGCGGCAAGGGCCGCGATTCTTTTTGTTTTGTCAGAACGGAAGGCGGCCGGCTTTATAGAGGGCCTCGTGTGCGGAGAGATAACAGTCTCCTGTTCGCTGACAGCTTCTGGTGTCTTCGCCCCATCCCCTTTCTTAGGGAGGCCCGCACCAGTGTGACAATGTTGTGCCACGGATTCCAACGCTTCGCGCATCTCTGTAGGGCTGGCGAATCGATCATGACTGTCATAGGCGCAGGCTTTCAAGATCACCCCATTAAGCTGAGAGCTGATCCCTGTAAGTGGCGGAATGGGATCCCCATTGATACGTTTTTGCAAGGCTTGATCACGGTGACTGGGGAATATGGGATCAGGATAATCGGGCAAAAATGGAGTCCTGTATCGGTTCAGAAGGGTATACAGGACAATGCCCAGACCATATATATCCACGCCGGCTCCGTATTTCGACCCTTTGAAGACTTCCGGGGCCATATAGGCGGAGGTTCCTTTCTTGGATAAGCCGTCCATGGTGTGTTCCATCTGCCGGGCTATGCCAAAGTCTCCCAGCTTGTAGTCGCCATGCCGGGAAACAAGTATGTTATTGGGTTTAATATCCCGGTGGATGATATTTTTCTTCGCGCACAGCTCTAAAGCCCGGCAAATATGTATACCGAGTTTGACAGTTTCTGCGGGTGACAGGGGAGTCTTGGCGACATGATCAGAAATACTTGTTAAGAGTTCCATTCGGATCAGGATATCCCACCCCAGCTCAGGGATTCGTGATCCCCTTTTAGATGATCGATCAAGGGGCAGCGCCAGGTATTCGGGGGAGGTTTTGTCGATAACTTTGTGATCTTCGAAGCTGACAATATGGCTGTTGCCACTGAACTCGCTCATCAGGTTTATTTCCCGGATAATGTCTGATACCTGCGTCTGGAAGATTTTGCGTCTTAACGCGACATCCAGCCCTTCGGCTTCCATCTGCTTTATTTCCGCTTGGTCATGGGGAATTGATACGATTTTCAATGCCGAATAGTAGGTTTGACCATACTCCTGCCGACGGATCCGATAGACTTTGCCAAAGGCGCCTTCACCAATTGGAGAGTCAATATACCAAGAGCCCCATAGAGGTTCATAGCACTTGATATCTTTCAGCCCGGGCCGGTCAGCCCAAGATTCCGGTTTGGGCTGATTGGCCTGGTTATTCTTCAGCTTATTATTATCTGACATTGCGATTCTCCCCCCCGGGCTATTGCGGCGCCTTCGCAAGCGTATTCAGACTTCCTCACGGACCACCACAACATCAGCTCCAAAAATCTCCACCGCCTTCTCCACCATATCCAGGTTCTCTAATCTGGTGGAGTCTGTCCTTTGTTTGGAAGATTCACCTGGTAACGGCTTCCCGGGCTCTGCACTGTGAGACGGCTTCTCAGACTGCCGCGCTTTCCCAGGCTTTTGCTTCTCAGCATCCACCTTCCGGGACTCTTTTTTCCGGGGAGCCGACCCAATACTTCCTTCAACAGGCACATCCTGCCCCATGATCTCCCGCACAGCCGTAACCAGAATCTTTTTATTGACTTCCTGGTTCAGCATCTCGCAATGAAAGGCATAAGCAGACGGAAACATAATCCGCAGCTTTCCCTCAGCAAAATACGGTTCCCCCGCCAGCAAAAAAGCATGCACCGGCCGGCTGCGGCGGCGTATCAGCTCCACAATATCTTCCCAGCTCTTCGGTGTAAATTGTAGTGCAGTATTCGTTTCTGTCACCTTATTCTGTAAGCTTCCTTTCTCCTGTGGCCGGTCAGCCTCCTTCCCCGGTCGGGTTATCACTCCACCCAGTCGGTCAGGCCGGGTAGCCCTCTCAGTCGCGGGACCCTCTCTCCCCTCTCTCCCCTCTCTCCCCGATCTCCCGGAACCCTCCCCCTGCCGGCTCTCATTCTCCGCGTAAATCGCCTGCACCAACACCATTTCCACAGCCAAACGGCCATTGGGAGCATACTTCAGCTCCGCTTCTCCCTTTAAGAGGATATGTATCCATGTCAAAACCCGTGTCAACTCCGCCGCTTTCGCCTGCCTCCCGAGACGGTTCAGCGCCTCCGGCGCCCGAGGAGACAAACTCCTGCCAGAAGTTTGATTACCCCCCGCCAAAAAAATCATCATATCCCGCAAATAATCCAGCAACTCCCGCAGAATCTGACGAGGATCCCGGCCCAAAGCCATATTCTCATCCATCCGCCCCAGCACCTCTGCATAATCCCCCGCCAGAAGACCCTCCACCAGATCCGCGCTGCCACTCTCGCCCATCATCCCCAGCTGCCGCAAAACATCCTCAGCCCCAAGACGCCCCTCCTGGTTCAAACATTGATCCAGCATACTCAGCGCGTCCCGCAGCCCCCCCTCACTTTTAAGGGCAATAATATGCAGCGCCCCCTCCTCCACGTCCCGCCCCATGGCCCGGCAAACCCGGCGCAATCTCTCCTCAATATCCGCCAAAGCAATCCGGCGAAACTCAAAATGCTGGACCCGCGACAAAATCGTTGCCGGCACACGATGAGCTTCCGTCGTCGCCAAAATAAACACCACACCCTCCGGCGGATCCTCCAGCGTTTTAAGCAACGCATTAAAAGCCTCCGTCGTCAGCATATGAACCTCGTCAATAATATACACCTTATATCTGCCGCCCGCCGCGGCCAAACGCACCTTTTCACGCAGATCCCGAATCTCATCAATCCCCCGGTTAGACGCCGCGTCAATCTCCGCCACATCCATAGCCACACCCTGATCAATCTCCAGACAGAACCCGCACTTATTGCATGGCTCACTCCCCTGCCCCTGGCGGTTCTCGCAGTTCAAAGCCTTCGCCAGCAAGCGGGCCACTGTGGTCTTTCCCGTCCCCCTGGGACCGCTGAAAAGATAGGCGTGAGCCACCTTGTTCTGCTGTAAAGCATGAGAAAGGGTTTGGCACACATGCTCCTGTCCCACCATATCAGCAAAAGTCTGCGGCCGCCATTGACGGTAGAGCGCCCTATACATTGTGATCTGTCCTTCCATCCTTCTATCTTTGCGAATAAAACCTCAAATATCTACACATAAAAAGATGGCCCTATCTCCAAGCTGAAATATCAACTTCGTTGAAGTATCACCTTGATAAATAAAGCCATGCACCCTGCATCGAACCGAAATCCCCAAGCGTTACCCGAGAGTTGACGCTCTCCCCCAGCACCCTCGCGGCACACAGAACCTGCTCCTTAGTGCTGCTTCCGTCAAGACCTGACACGATTCGGAGAAGCCTGTTGCGCGAGACCAGAGTGTCAACACGCCGAACACCCGGACAGACCCCGAAGACCCGGCCCTCAACAAGGGAATTCCACCCCGCTATAGCGGATTGCGGGCAACAAGGAACCGCTACCTCCCCATGTAGCATGGCCATGTATAGTATAACATTTCCGACTTGCAAAGTAAAATAGCCGCGAAAAGCAGTTTTCAAGGATTTTCAACGAAACATGGCGCAAGCACTCAAGCATCGAATGTAAATAGTCAACGGCATATCGCCAACAGCAAACTATCAGAGCAAGCACCTGCCGCCAAAAAGGCAAGGAATAATGTCAAAGTTATTTAGTACCTTACAAACGTAAAGCGTCAATAAAAAACAAGAAAATCCAATACTGACCACTAACTACTGATCACTGACCACTTGCGGGCAAAGCCCGCATTAGTCCCCTACCCCGCCAGCAGCGTCAGATCTCCCAAGCATCCCAATACCGCCACACACCGACTGAGCAAAGCCAGGCGGGCCTGTTTAACCTTCGGATCAGGATCCATAATCATGACCGCATCAAAAAGCGTCTCAATATGAGCCACACTCTCCATGCCCACATCAAAAGCCCCCACATAGTCATCCTTGTCGAGACAGGCGTTCACCACAGATTCCGTACGCTCCAGAACCCTTAGCAACGTCCTTTCCGCCTCATGAGTCAGCAGCGCCGCCTCCTCGCGAGTCAACAATACCGCGCCGCCCTCCCAAGATCCCTTCTCACTCAAAGACCCCTTCCCGCCCCGAAATTCCTTGCGGCTCAGATTCACACAGCGCGTATAGCCATTAAGAAACCGCACAAAATCAGGCCGTTCCCGGCACTCACTCAGAGCGCGAACCTGCTGGGTCAAGCTGCGCAACCCCTTGCGCGATAAGCAGATATTCCCGTATGGATACTCCGCCCGCGCCAGCGCAGCATCCGCCGCATCATAAGATACCACAGTTGAAGACACAAGCTTTCCCTGCCCTTCCAGCCAGGCATACCGCACCCGCTGCAGACAAAACTCTTCCACAGCCATCATCCATTGCGTTTTGTCCATTGCACCTTGCGTCTCGCCAAGAACCCCCTGCTCCGCATACCCATCACACGCCAGTTCCACCAGCTCCGCCAATGAACTCTGCACGCCCGTCTCCTCATCCATCAACAGAGCCACCATCCCCTGAGCCTGACGGCGCAGCGCAAAAGGATCCTGAGATCCCGTCGGCTGAATTCCCGCGCCAAAAAATCCCGTCAATGCATCCAGCCTGTCCGCCAAACCTAAAATCCGGCCCACCCGGGACCGGGGCAGTTCATCCCCCGCCGCCCGAGGCAGATAGTGCTCCCGGATCGCCAAGGCCACCTCATCCGAATCCCCTTGAAGACTCGCATAATAGCCGCCCATAATCCCCTGCAGCTCCGGAAAATCATAGACCATCTTTGTCACCAGATCCGCCTTGGCCAGCAACGCCGCCCGATCCACGCCTATCTTAAGCCCTTTCGCCTGAGACCTTCCTTGAGACCTTCCCTGAGATTTTTCCTGACCCTCTTCTTGCCCCGTTTTCTCTGAGTCCATTATATCAGGGCCTCCGTCAAAAACCATCCTCTCCGCCAATGCCCCAGCCAGGCGGCGCAGCCTCTCCACCCGCTGCCCCACACTGCCCAACTTATCATGATAGCCCACGCCATCCAAATCCCGTACATAATCCTCCAGACCCCTGTTCGCATCCTCCCGGTAATAGAACGCCGCATCCTCCAAACGCGCCTTGAGCACCCTCTCATTGCCCCGGATCACCACATCCAAAGCCTCTTCTCCCCCATTGCGCACTCCAAAAAACACAGGCAGCAGCCGACCCTCACCGTCCCGCACCGGAAAATACCGCTGATGCTGCTTCATCGGCGTTGTGATAACCTCCTCCGGCAAAGCCAAATACCGCGCATCCACCTTGCCGCAAAACACCGTCGGATGCTCCACAATATGAACAATCTCCGTCAGCAGCTCCTCATCCACCTCAGCCTTACCACCCACAGAACGCTCCAGCTCAGCCATCTGCGCTAAAATCAAGCTTTTCCTCTCCTCCTGATCCGCCACCACCCCGGCAGCTCTCAGAACCTCAATATAGTCATCTCCATGGCGCAAGGAAACATCCCCGCCCAATGTTCTATGTCCGCGCGTTATGTTTCCCGCTGTCAGCCCCGCAAACTGAAAAGGCACCCCCCGCTCCCCATAAAGAGCCACCAGCCAGCGTACCGGCCGGGCAAAACGCAGCGTCAGCTCCCCCCAGCGCATAGGCTTAGGAAAAGTCAGCCCCCCTATGACCCGGGCCATCAAATCCGGCAGCAACACCTCTGTCGGCTGCCCCACTCTGCGTTTGTGCGCATACACATACTCCGTGCCATTCAGCTCTCTCTTAAAAATATCTTCCTCTGTCACGCCCTGACCCCGCATAAACCCCTGCAATGCCTTCGTCGGCGCTCCCTGGGCGTCATAAGCCGCCTTGCAACTAGGTCCCTTAACCTCCTCCATAAGATCCGGCTGCTGCCGGGGCAACCCCCGAACCCACAGCGCCAACCGCCGCGGCGTCACAAAAGCACGCAAGTCCTCATAGGACAACCCCCACTCCGCCAACACCTGACGCGCCTGCCCCGCCACCTGTTCCGCTGCGCTTCCCGCAAATTGAGCCGGCAGTTCCTCCATACCAATCTCCAGCAGGAAAGTCTCCGACGCCTCTTCTCTTGCCCTCATTCCGGCAATTACACTCCCCTTATTGTCTTGTACTTGGTTGTCTTGTACTTGGTTCTCCATTTTATGCCCCACCTCATTTGTGTAATTTTTTGCCTATTTCCATTGTAGTATAAGGAAAATTTATACATTTTTCTGGTAGGCTCTTCCTTATGAAACATTCTTATACCGGCTCATCTCTGTTCCAAGTTTTGGATTGCTGCACTAGTGTGACATGATCACTTCACTTTGTCAATACAGAAGCTTACCAGATTGACAAACAGACCTGTTTCCGACATCGTAAGAACAATAATTCCTTTGACCTGACAGGACCAATAAGATATAATAAACATATCAAATTCACTTGCCATAGGAGGTCTGATATGGACATCTCATTATCCACATTAAAGGAAAATCCTGCAAAGTACTTTGAACTCGCAAAAAGCGCCGATGTGATTGTCACAAAGCGTGGTAAGCGGATCGGGCGAATCGTCAGCGAAGAAAAAGCCTCAAAATCAGACAAACAACAGGCGCTTGAAGCCCTGATCGGTTCCGTCCCATTTCCGTCGGAATACAATGATCCCAACCACGATCCGGATTACGAACTTCTGCGCGACGCCGCTTACAAAGATCGGGAGCTGTTGCGATGAAAGTAATGATTGACAGCAACATCGCAATTGACGCGCTCAGACCCAACCCGGATTTTGAAACAGATGCCAGGAAGGTTTTCCGGCTCATTTGGGAGGAGAAAATCACACCCTATATGTGTGCGAACAGTCTGACAGATATCTTTTATATTCTGCAAAAGGTACAAGGCGCAGAAAAAACCAAAGACACACTCCGCAACCTCATAACTGCTATAAACATTGCGCCATTGACGGAAAACGACTGTGCCGACGCGCTCATCTTACCCATGACCGACTTTGAAGACGCGATCATTGCCGTGTGTGCCCAAAAAATCAATGCAGACTATATTGTTTCGCGTGACGAGAAGTTCATCAAGGCAGGAACCGAGGTTGAGGTTATCACACCAAAACACTTGATTAATATGATTTAGCCAGGCAGTCAGGCAGTCAGGCAGCCATCATGCCATATTCCAAAGATCAACTTGGTTTCTCCGATTTTCTTAAAAGAGGAAACCCCAACTCCTCACGCTGCTGCAAATACGCCTGGGCACACATCCGCGCCAAATTGCGCACCCGGCCAATAAACGTCGTCCGCTCCGCCACACTGATCGCCCCCCGGGCCTCCAGCAAATTAAAACAATGGGAACACTTCAGCACATAATCATACGCCGGCAGCACCAGCGCCGCCTCACAAACCCGCTGAGCTTCCTTCTCATACATATCGAACCAAATCCTGAGCGCCTCCACATCAGCCACCTCAAAGTTATACCGCGAATACTCCTTCTCATTATGCAGATAGAGATCCCCATACCGTATCCCTGGGGCCCACTCAATATCAAACACACTTTCCCGCCCCTGGATATACGTCGCCAGCCGTTCCAACCCATACGTAATCTCAGCACTGACAGGCAAACAGTCAATCCCGCCGCACTGCTGAAAATACGTAAACTGCGTAATCTCCATGCCATCCAGCCAAACCTCCCAGCCCAGCCCCCAAGCCCCCAGCGTCGGCGACTCCCAATTATCCTCCACAAAACGAATATCATGTTTCGCCGGATCAATCCCCAAGCTTTCCAAGCTCTCCAAATAAATCTCCTGCACCGTATCCGGTGACGGCTTCAGAATCACCTGATACTGAAAATAATGCTGCAAACGATTCGGATTTTCCCCATACCGTCCGTCCGTCGGGCGCCGTGACGGCTCCACATACGCCACATTCCAAGGCTCCGGCCCCAAAGCCCGCAAAAAAGTTGCCGGGTTCATTGTTCCCGCGCCTTTTTCCAAGTCATAGGGCTGAACAATCAAACATCCCCGCTCCCCCCAAAATTGGTTCAAACGCATCATCAAATCTTGAAAATACAACATGTCACTCCTTTGTCTCCTTACAAAAAATAATAGTATTATACAGGATCCTTCAACGGAAGTAATCTCGAAAACAAATTATAAATCTTCTCTTCCTCACTCAATATCTTTTTCTCATGATTCGGATCCGCAAACACGCATATCCTCATCGCAATTAATTGTCTCCAGAAAAACGTAGAAAAGGTCTCAATATCAAAAGTTTTCCTCAACCTTCCTATTTCGATAGCATAATTAAGCCATTTCTTTAAATGCGCCATATCCTTCCCGTACCAATCATTCCGAAAGAAGCGACTGGCCTTTTCATCACTATACACCCTCATTAAGACAATCTTGGCCAGGAGAGACATTCTAACAGCCTTTTTTTTAGTCGTTTTTTCCTTAATTTCGAAAGTCCCGTCGGACAAAGCTCGCAGAACCTCCAGAGCCGAATCCTTTTCAACTTTTTCCTTTATGAGGTGGTCAGCACTCCTATTGTCAAGTCTATGTATGCCAAAATAGTGATATAGCATATCCAGCAACTCCTCCTTGCTGGCAAAATAGTTATATAGCGAAGAAACTTGAATTCCTACCTCTTCAGCTATACTCCGCATACCGACAGCCTCAAACCCCTTTTGAGCGAAGAGCTTGACCGCCACATCAAAAATACGTTCCTTTGTCCCTTTGAGTTTAAGGGTGGCCATATCACACCTCCAACGCTGACTTCTCCAATGCTAACACTCCTCCAATGCTAACACTCCAACATTAACACTCCTCCAACATTAACACTCCTCCAACGTGACACGAGCTATCTTTCCATCCCGAAAATCCTTCAGCAGGATGTGTGCTATTTTGACATCATCTACCTCACCCCCGCCAATCAAGCAGCCGCGCCGATGCCCCAACATTTTCAGGGAAATCTCCTGGGCCTCCTGCCCGCCATAACGGCCCAATTCTTGGGGATAACAAGTTTTCAACCATTCCAACAACCATAAAGCCAGCTCTTCCACATCAAAAGTCTCATCGCGAATGGCTCCTGTAACCGCCAAACGCCGACCAGCCTCCTGATCCTCGAATTTCGGCCACAACATCCCCGGCGTATCCAGCAAATCCACCCGCTCATGTACACGTATCCATTGACTGTCCCGTGTCACGCCAGGTTTGTTCCCTGTCTTGGCCCGCGCTCCAGCCGTCAGCCGGTTGATCAGACTGGACTTACCAATATTCGGAATTCCCACCACCATAACACGAACCGCGCGGGGACGCACACCCTTCTGTGCCAGCGCTTTCATTTTCCCAGCCAGAAGCAGCTCAATCTGAGGCACAATCTTTTTCATGCCCAATCCCGTCGAAGCACTGACCGCCAGAGTTGTACTTTCCAGCACAAGCTTGCTGCGCCAGCGGTCAGTCTTCTGCGCATCGGCCAAATCCGCTTTATTAAGCAGCAAAATCTTGGGTTTCTCCCCTATGAGGTCGCACAACAGCGGATTGCGGCTGCTCATAGGCAAACGCGCGTCGGCGACCTCCAAGACAATATCCACCCAGCGCAGTTGGTCAATAAGCTTTTTTCTTGTCTTAGCCATATGGCCTGGGAACCACTGAATATCCATAGTCAGCTCACTTTTATCATGCGGATTAACAGAAAGGATAAAAATGCGAGTTCTTCGCATTTTTATCCTTTCTAACTAAGCCCCTTAGTTACAGTCCCTTACGCAAAGGACATGTTCCTGCGAAAGGATATGCGTTCCACACAAGCCCTTTAACGGTTAACGGCGCTCACGAATACGAGCGGCTTTACCCGAAAGGCCGCGTAAGTAATACAGCTTGGCACGGCGCACAATACCCCGCCGGGCAACTTCAATTTTGTCAAGGCGTGGAGAATGCAGCGGAAAAGTTCTCTCAACGCCCACCCCATTAGACACGCGACGCACCGTGAACATTTCGCGCAGGCCATCGCCCCGCATTTTGATCACCACGCCCTCAAAGACCTGCACACGTTCCCGAGTCCCTTCCACAATACGGACATGAACACGAAGCGTATCCCCAGGACGAAACGAGGGAAGATCCTTCTTCATCTGTTTCTCTTCAATCATACGGATATAATCCATCTGGTTCCCTCCTTCCTTGCCTAGATGTTCATGAAAGTCATTCAGCGGAACATCCGTTTTCACGCTTAAGTAGTCTATCACATTGCTTTAGAGAAATCAAATTCTATTTCTGATATAATAAAATCACAGAAAGGAATGATCGTAAGAATGACAGTTGAGCGCGCCCCACTTAACGATATGAGTAGAAATCAAGAATGCTGGTGTGGCAGTGGCCACAAGTATAAAAAATGCCATCAGGAAATCGACGACCTGATATCCAGGTATGCTGCCAAAGGCTATGCAACACCACCCCGTTCCCTCTTAAAAACGCCATCACAAATACAAGGAATCCGGGAAAGCAGCAAGCTCAATATAGGAATCCTCGACTTTATCAGCGGCCACATGAAAGCAGGCGTCAGCACACAAGAGCTGGATCAGCTTGTTTCCCAAAAGACAAAGGAGCTTGGCGGAATTCCTGCCCCCCTTAACTACAAAGGATACCCGAAAAGCGTCTGTATCTCCATCAATAATGTGGTCTGCCACGGCATCCCCTCTGGCCGTGATATTTTGCAAGACGGAGACATTGTCAATGTGGATGTGTCCACTCTTTACAACGGATTCTTCTCAGATTCTTCCCGCATGTTCCTCATAGGCCGCGTATCTGCCGACAAGCAAAAACTTGTCACCGTCGCCAAAGAATGTGTTGAACTCGGGATACAACAGGTTCGCCCCTGGAGCTTTCTCGGCAACATCGGCCATGCGGTCAAGACCCATGCCAGAAAAAACGGGTACTCCGTCGTAAAAGATATAGGCGGTCATGGCATCGGCTTACAATTTCACGAAGATCCTTGGGTAAGTTATGTCACAAGGGCCAAAACAGGCATGGTGTTGGCGCCGGGACTTGTCTTCACCATAGAACCCATGATCAACATGGGAACCGCTAAAGTCGTCGTTGATAAACAGGATAACTGGACTGTCTCTACAGCAGATGGCAAGCCTTCCGCCCAGTGGGAAAGTATGGTTCTTGTCACCCCGGACGGCTGTGAGGTGTTAACGTATTAAAACAGGTTACCGCCCATATAACTTCCTTCCCACAAACCTCGCCACCCTATAAACAGGTCCCTCCAGGGCTCGCGTCACCTGCTTAAGCTCATGGCGGACAGCAATATTTTGCGGGCAATGGCGTTCACAACGCCCACATTGGGTGCATCGCGACGCATTCATGGGGATCTCCTTAAAGCTGGTCTGCATAAGATATCCCTTAAGACCAGAAAACTTGCTTTCAATGCGTATGCTATTATAACAGGAAAAACAGGTGGGAATATCAACCCCTGCCGGACACGGCAGGCAATATCCGCATCCTGTGCAGGGCACCAGGATCGTCTCATTGAGAATGGCGCGGACTTCATCAAAAAGCGCCAAGTCTTCATCGCTGAAGGTGTCTGCCTCCGCCTGCGAGGCCACACGAATATTTTCCTCAATCATAGCCAGAGAATTCATACCCGATAATACCGTTGTCACTTCCGGATGGTTCCAAACCCAGCGCAAAGCCCACTCCGCCGGGGAGCGCTGCACAGACGCTTTTTCCCAGATATCATAGACCTTCTTGGGCAGATGGGTCACCAGTTTGCCGCCTCTGAGGGGTTCCATAACAACAACGGGCAGCCCCTTAGCCGCCGCGTAGTGAAGGCCGCTTTTGCCCGCCTGATTATGTTCATCCAAAAAATTATATTGCAGCAGGCAGATCTCCCAGTCATAGGCGTCCACAAGTTTTAAGAACTCTTCTCTGCCCCCATGATAGGAAAACCCGATCTGACGGATTTTGCCCAAGCTCTTTTGCTTCTCAATCCACTCGGGAAGTCCTAACCCCACCAGCCTCTCCCATGTGCTTCCCTCTGTAAGCATATGAATATAGTAGTAGTCGATGCGATCCGTCTGCAGCCTTTTAAGCTGGGCCGAAAATATCCGGTCAAAATCCTCCGGCTTTCTCACAAAAATATGGGGCATCTTGGTGGCAATATTCACTCTGTCACGATACCCCTGCGCCAGAATGCGGCCCAGAGTTTCTTCGCTGCCGATGTAAATATAGGCTGTGTCAAAATAATTGACGCCATGTTCAATGGCATAAATCACCTGATCCTGGGTCTCAGAAAATTTTTTCGGAAAACGCATACAGCCAAACCCCAGGCTCGATAAAGGATCGCCATTTTTTGTGTTTTTCCTGTATAGCATGGGCATCACCCGCTTTCAGTTATTTGGGGAAACTTCGCTCGCTTTTCACGCCTTGCCAGAATGAATGAATAACGTTTGTGCCGAACGTGCCGAAAGGCCGAAAGAGGCCGAAAGGATAAAAAGTTGACAGGTACCCGTTAACAGTTTAAAGTTAACAGGCGCCCTTTAACAGCTTAAAGTTAGCAGGTACCCTATCTTGTGTAAGGAGGCCCTCATGGAACACTCAACACGTGCATCGCGAACCCCACGCACCACACGTACAACTTTGATTAACCGTAAACTTCCTAACTATACCAAAGGTGAAGAACTCTTTAATACCGTCTCCCATATCGTCGGCGGCGGCCTGTCTCTCGCCGCTCTGGCATTGTGCCTGGCGGCAGCCATTCTCTATGGATCTGTGTGGAGCATCGTGGCAGGAGCTATTTATGCCGGTTCCCTCATCCTCCTCTATACCATGTCCAGCCTCTACCATGGCTTAAAACCTGTCACCGCCAAAAAAGTCTTCCAAGTTATTGATCACTGCTCAATCTTTCTCCTTATCGCCGGTACGTACACCCCACTTCTTCTATGCAATCTGCGCCCCTCTTATCCGGCTTTGGCTTGGGGGCTCATGGCCCTTGTCTGGGGGTGTGCTGTGCTTGGGATCACGCTAAACTCCATCGATATAAAGAAATATGCGAAATTCTCCATGATCGCTTACTTGGGCATGGGCTGGTCAGCGGTGTTAGCCCTCAAACAATTTGCCAGTATCTTGCCTCTGCCGGCGATTATTCTTATCTTCCTCGGCGGTATTTTTTATACCTCGGGGGCCATCATTTACGGCCTCGGTAAAAAACATAAATATATGCATGGGATATTCCATGTGTTCGTTGTTATCGGAAGTGTGACGCACTTTTTTGCCATTGTGCTTTATAGCTTGCCCAAGTGACTAACCTAGGGCTTGCTCCAAATCATCCAGAATATCATTCACGTTTTCAATTCCCACGGACAGGCGAATGAGATCTTGGCTTACGCCGGCTTCCAAGAGCTGGGCGTCGGACAGCTGCCGATGGGTGGTGCTGGCCGGATGAAGGAAGGAGGTCCGTGTGTCAGCTACGTGGGTCACAATCGCTCCCAATTTCAGCTTATCCATAAACGCGATACCGGCTTCCCGTCCCCCTTTTATCCCGAAGGCGATAACACCGCTGGATCCGTTGGGCATATATTTTCGGCTCAATTCGTAGTATTTGCTGCTGGGCAGGCCGCAGTAGTTGATCCAGGCTACTTTTGAATGGGTTTCCAGATACTTGGCTATGGCCAAAGCGTTCTCTGAGTGGCGCTGTATGCGCAGGGGAAGGGTCTCCAGGCCCATGTTGAGGAGAAACGCGTTGAAGGGCGAGGGCGTCGCTCCCAGGTCGCGCATCAGTTGGGCTACGGCTTTTGTGATATAGGCTCCTTGGCCGAATTTTTCTGTATAAATGATGCCGTGATAGGACTCGTCGGGCTGACACAGGCCGGGAAATTTATCAGGATAGCGCGTCCAGTCAAAATTACCACTGTCCACAATCACTCCGCCCACGGAGGTTGCGTGTCCGTCCATATATTTTGTTGTTGAATGCAGGCTGATGTCTGCGCCCCATTCGAAAGGGCGGCACAGGACAGGTGTGGGAAAGGTGTTGTCCACAATGAGCGGGACATTGTGGTCGTGAGCGGCCTTGGCGAACTTTTCAATGTCGAGAACCACGCCTAAAGGATTGGACAGGGTTTCCGCGAACATGACCTTTGTATTGGGCTGAAACGCCTGGCTCAGGGTATCCTCATTCGCATCCGGGTCGACAAAGGTGAATTCAATACCCATTTTTTTCATGGTGACATTGAAGAGGTTGTATGTTCCTCCATAAATTGGACCGGCGCTGACCACATGATCCCCTGCCGTGCAAATATTGAAGATTGCGAAAAGGCTTGCCGCCTGGCCCGAAGATGTGAGTATTGCCGCCACACCTCCTTCCAATGCCGCAACTTTGGCCGCCACTGTATCGCTGGTGGGATTGGCCAGCCGCGTATAGAAGTGCCCAGCTGCCTCCAGATCGAAGAGTCTGGCCATATCTTCACATGTATCGTATTTGAAGGTCGTGCTTTGATAAATGGGAACAACCCGGGGATCCCCGCTTTTGGGGGTATGTCCTGCCTGGATGCAAAGTGTCTCAATATGATGGTTTGTCAAGGTGAAATCCTCCCTTATATTTTTGGTGATCACTATTATCACTCGTCACTGTAACTCCATTAAATAACAAATCCCTGTCAATTGTCAAATTGTCAATATTTTTCTGTAGCAATCTATTGGTTTTGTGATATACTATAGTTTGATATCCCTTTCGATTGAAACATCACCCTATTCAAGGGGGCGTTTTAGATTCGCTCGGGAGAGTGGTGTCAATGACGGCGTGCCGAGACCCCGCCAATCTCGTTAATCGGCGGAACCTTTTTTAAGTGCCAAAAACGATAATTTAGCTCTGGCTGCTTAAATTAGCCAGCATCCTGCCCTTTTTTGCCTGTGAAAAGGGATTTGGGTGTAACCTTAGCAGGCTAGCTGACCCGGCTCGTCTCTAGCCGGGAAAGGACTCTAAGGGACTGGCCCCAAAAGGATCCCGCTTTCAGGAGCCTTGAGGGGTGAGAAATTAAAATGAGAGCTACGCACGTAGAAGGCATTGGGGTTACCTTTCGATACGGGGGTGCAAGTCCCCCCGCCTCCACCATTTAGTATTTTATCCAAATTATTTCTATCTATTGACCCTGCGGCTCCTCGTTTTCTTTTATAGCTAATCAGTTAACATAGCTTCCTGTTCAAGCCGAACCTTATTTTTTATCATATAATCAATACATTCGTAACAGAATCATAATAATGCCTTTTTCGCATGGAACATTTTCAGGATTTTCTCAATACTCACAGGCTGGAAATCATTACAGTCTACACCAACATTGAACGCAAACCCCGCACCATCTACTCGTGCTAACGAAGCAAAGGAGTTATGGATATGACCATACAGATGAATCGCGTCGCGAAAGAACCCATCCCACTCAGTAATAGGATAATGAAACAGCCCTCGAATGAAATATTTTCTGCCGTTGAGTGAGGATAGAATTTCATGAGCTTGAGCAGGTGATTTCATCGTCAGATCACCGAGAATATAAACCTCGTTGCCGGGATTAATAGCTGCATTCCAGTTACTCATCAGAACCGCGTCCATCTCGTAAGCCGATGTAAACGGGCGATTGCAATAGCGGATGATATTTTCGTGCCCGAAATGCAGATCTGCCGTAAAATAGATCAAATCTTTCACTTCCTCATAGCTGTTTCAATCTATAACTTGAGTGTCCTGTTCCAAATATGTTAGTGGAACAGGCGAATAAACAATGGTATCTCCATCCTCATTTCTTTTCAAGACAACACAAAAAGTGGTTTTGCCTGACAGACAACCCTCTGGAATTGGGAAAACCAGCGGAGGGCATCTTAATTCTTTTTGTAAGCGTGAAAACTGCTTTTTCCATTCTTCCATTGCGGCTTCTAAAATTTCATCCAGCTTAATGAGAATCTCAGAAACCTCAACACGAAGCCAATTTTTTGAGTCGTTTTCTTTAAGCCATTTTTTATATTCATCCACTTCCATTAAGCAAAATTCCCAGTCCAATGGGTGAACGAGATAATACGAATATAGCTTCATAGCAGGAGAGTCCTCCAATCTTCTCAAAACAATTGTTGCCTATGTTTTTCCTTAAATACGATCCTCAATCATGCGAGCTCACCTCTCTCCTCATCCCGTCGAGTAGCCATGGGCGCCTCGCGACGACCACCACCCTGACAAGTCCCCTTTAAGCTGCTCAGGCTTTCCTATTCCCTCGTATCCGTTGCGAATAATGTCATCAAAAAACAACCTGCGCCAGCGGACACAGGACAACCTCAGGTTAAATTTATACCCGATTTCGATGAGAGCCTCGATTTCCTTTTTCGCACCCTCAAAAACAAAACCACACTATGCATTTTCTTTTCGTCTTTATAGTCTTTTGCAAATATATTAACATAACGAAATCTTCCCAATCGCCATCCCCTGGATAATACTGCTCCCATCCCATATCTATGACCCCCTAAAATATTAGAACGTAGAACGTCGCCCCGCGCTCCTGAATCTTCTCATCTGGGGGCGAAGAAATGATTTCAGTCAGAGACAGCCCTCGATTAGAGAATATTCAGTTCCCTTTGTATCTTGTAAAAAAGCTTCCATCTCTTTATCGTGTTCAATTAATCTGGCTCTGTCCATGAACCAGTCATTTCCTTCCAGCCCTATCGCGTTCTTGTTCTTTGCTACAGCCAATTCGATCTGCGATAAGAATTTCTCCATAAACACGGAGAATGATGATGACACTAAATAAACTTTCCCGGGCGAATACAATGAATGATATCCAAAATAGTGCCCTCCTGAGGTATTCTTTTTATCCAAATATCCAAATGAATTTCCTATACTATCTCCGATGCAACTCCAAAATCGGAATGTTAGGAGATTGTCATCCCGCCATAAATCTGTAACATTATCATAGAGATTGCCTCCAAGATTTTTGTTCTTAAAGCCGAAGAAGCAATAGTCAAGCACTGATGCCCCGTTCGTAAGCATCAGGAAATCAATATATGGTCGGTCAATTTCACCTGTTATTTTCCCCATATGTTTCAAAACGACACTATTGTCGAAATCCTCATATAGCTGTACATAAGCTGAGATGGCGCTCAGTTTTTTCAATCGATCCAAAATATCTTTCATCTTAGGCTCCAATCAGTTTATGTTGTTATTAATGTGCTCGGCAACCATCCTCTTCAATCCCCACAGGTCAAATCCAGCAGATTCGTCTCATCCCGCGCCGCGCTGTCATCGTGCGAAGCAACAGAAGCAGAATTCTTGTTCCTCTATTTCTCGACTGACACTCACTGTAAAAGCTTGCAATCAAAGCAATCAAAGTGTAGGATCATAATAAACGTCATACTCTTGGTAATAATTTAAAGCGTGGATGATTTCTACCTCAGTAGCTGAGGGGTTTCTTTTTCTCTCATAAATAACGACATCCCGGAAGGTCTCAACATCGAGTAATTGCCGCATACCTTGATCACTTGCGATTTTTGGTAAATGCGTGTCAATATCAACAATGTCCTCGAGCTCATTATCTCCCTCTAAATATAGAATCTCCGCCTTTTGAGGATTGGCCATCCAAGAACTCTGTTTGATGAATAGCGCTGCATCCCAATTAAGCTGGTCCAGCTCACCAAGAAGTTCCTGAAGTGCTCGATAAAGTTTCATGTTGGTTCCCTCCA
The DNA here is from genome assembly GCA_009782825.1 of Peptococcaceae bacterium. Taxonomy (GTDB): domain Bacteria; phylum Bacillota; class Desulfitobacteriia; order Desulfitobacteriales; family Syntrophobotulaceae; genus WRJI01. The sequence goes on along the minus strand of WRII01000001.1, from coordinate 83,025 downwards.
AATACTTGCGAAAAAATAACCGTAAATAGGTCAAAGTAAATGCCAACTTCAAATCGGCCTCTTTGAAAGCGTATTTACTTAAGGCCATGATACCACAAGAATGTGTAGAATTCTACTCTTTTGTGGTTTGTTCAGGAATAAACGGGCGGTACTCGCTTTGAGTCTTCATCATGCCATAGACAATGTTCACCAAACGACATATAATACAGACAAGAGCTGGTACGGTTCTATGGACAGGGATTTACCTCCCACGCTTTTAGGACAAGCTTTATTATTATTCGCGCAAACTTTCCGGCTCACCTTCTTTCCTCCTGAAAAAAGTTTGGTCTTTTGGGTGATCTGCACGCTGTTATTATTTGTTAAGCCAAAATCGAATTCATAGTATAATGAGCTTGAGAGGCGGGCGAGAAAAGGATGCCGGGCTATAGTATAAGACATACTTATTGGCGAGGCGGAATCTTTGGGAATATATAAATATAAACAAAGGTGAGGTGCTGAGGTGCGGGGGAACAAGGAAAAGGTGCGGAGGTATAAGAAAGAATGGGGAGTCATCCGTGGAGCAAGCTCCAGCGCGAACTATATAAACTGATCAGCGATGATATCAAATTTCAAATTCACTGTGTTGCTTATCCCATGGACAGCGTATACGGGAGTACAGATTTGCCCCGCTATTGGATCTTGCTTGATCAGGAAACCATCTGGGATTACCCAAAGCAGTTTGCAACTGAGGAAGGAGGAACAAAAAACCTATCCTCCAACTTTGTGAAGTGGTATCCTTACAATACCGATATAAGCAATATTTCCGCCCTCATTTGTGAATACATTGATACGCCTAAAGAAGAAATCTTCAGCAAGGTTTTTGAAAACGATCATTGGGGACTGATTAACATTTTGCGGGCAGCAGACAGACGAATTGGGATAAGGAGACTGGATGCTCTCAGAAGGAAAACACATAATGCTGCTGCACAGAAAGTGATTAAAGCCCGGATGAAATTGGTCCCCGATGATCAGGCTCAAATCCTATGGACAAAAGCTGTAAGAAGAAAAGTCAGAAAGGGCAAGGGTGAGGAAGCAATCGACATCTATCGGGGCTGAGGGCACACGGTATTGCGGTATTGCGGTATTGCAGTATTGCAGTATTGCAGTATTGGTTGAGGATTATCGGCAAAAGTGGGATTAGCAGCTTATGTCCGACATCCGCTGGTCGACAGCAAAGAAAGGGCGTGGAACGGGGCGGGTAAGTCATGTTCCCTTTCAAGTGATTGACATAACATGGGACATCGGTGGCTTTGAATAATGAGACATCCAAGGATATAATATATAATCGTCGAGCTGAGTGGAGTTGCTGGATAGATTCCGTTTTTGCTTTGTCCCATCACAGGGACGCGGGGGAAGCGGGGGAAGATGCGGAGGATAGACTTTGAAATACTTTACAAATGAAATGTGGCGAGGAATTAACCATTGTTTTGGGCATGAAAAAGCAAATGAGTATTCGGCTATGTGGGAAAAAAACAGTAGGAAATACTACAAATTGCTTGAGTCTATTTCCGATAGGATTGATGAAAAGACATATAAGTATTTTTCCCAGAGTGGGTTCCACGATTTTCGACTTAAAAAATTAGAATTAATTCATAACGAATATGGTGAAAATCCCGTTTTGCAAGTGAAAATCTTTGTAACCGATTGGCACAACACGCTTGAAATATTTTTTGAAAATGTTAAAAAATTTGAAGTAAAATCTGTTGAAAACGACGATTGGAATAGGGATGATTGGGGATATGATGAAATCCTGCCTGTAGATGACGAAACACTGTCTTTTGAAGTCTTGTTTGCATCTGGTGCGTCCTTTTTTATTACATTCCCAAATAAATCGCTTAAAATAATAGGTGAAATAATAGAGGAAAAGAAAGATAGTCTTGTTTATTATGAGATAGGAGACGATCATTTCAATAAAGGCCATATTAGAGAAGCCATTGGAAGTTTCAAGAAATCTCTTGAGTTGGAAAAACATTTTAAAACATATGAAAAATTATATTATTGTCATTGTGAACTTGGAGAAACCGAAGAAGCAAATAGGTGCATTGAACAGGCATATATTCTAAAAAACAACAGCGATAGAACAGCTTATTTATATGCCAATAGCTTAATTTCAAAAGGGGATATCTTGAGGGCAAAGGAAGTCCTCCGGAAATTATTATCCAGGAACACTTCCTATAAAAAAGCTAAAATAGTGTTAGATTCAATTGAGCAGCAAACGTAACACTTAACATCGTTGAAGGCGCATGTATATTCCGCTTCGATAAGTCCATCTGCACGGTAAAATAAGTCCACCGACACGGAAAAACAAGTCCACTCTATCGGATGACAGGTCCATGTATTCTCCGACACATAGCGTGGGCTTAATCCGGAGTTATAGAAACGGTATTAGGTAGGGCTGTCAAGATGACCGTGGAATACCGGAGGCCGGACCGGGCCTTGGCGGTCCGGGTGAGGATATGCCGCGAAAGCATCTTGACAGCCGTTTCGATTCCCAGACCGTGGAGCGAAGCCCCCGCAGCCTACCTGGGGGGGCCTGCCTACCCCGGCGAGGGGTATGGGGTGTCCAGAGGGGCGTGGCCCCTTTGGCGGGGTATGGGGTGGAACCCCATGTTCAATGCTTGCGAATCATTATAGATGATGTGAATGACAAGAAATATATAGAGTGGACTTGTGTCCGTGTCGGTGGACTTATTTTACCGTGCAAACGGACTTATCAAAGCGGAATATACAGCGCACATCGGACAAATCAAATAAAGGCTTGATCATCTGCATCAACACATTATTATTCGCGGGTAAAATCTGCATGCACACAACACGATTCGCGGGTAAAATCTGCACAATCTCTTGAAAATCCAAAAGGCAATCTCGGCATATACAAAGGGGCGATTTACGAAAACATCATTGCAGACATTTTTAGCAAGTCAGGTAAGAAGCTATATTACTTTGAGCAGAATGGCAAGCTTGAAATCGACTTTTTCATCCGCAGAGACAAAACGGCAACCGCAGTGGAAGTGAAATCCGCAGACAATACAAAGGCCAAATCACTGGAAGCCGTTATGGCAAAATACAAAGTTAAGCGCGGGATTAAACTGTCGGCAAAAAACGTTGGAGGAACAGACGCCTTTGACAGCCTGCCTCTCTACATGGCAATATTCTTGTAGGCGCTGCCCCTTTCATTTCAAAACTGCCTCAAAAACCTCACATCATTATCAAACAACCACCGCATATCCTCAATCCCATATTTCAGCATCGCCACCCGCTCGACACCCACACCAAAAGCAAACCCCGTCACCTTAGCCGGATCATATCCACCCATCTCAAGCACCCTCGGATGAACCATCCCCGACCCCAGAATCTCGATCCACCCTGTTCCCTTACAAAGCCGGCAGCCTGTCCCCGAACAGATCATACACGAAACATCCACCTCAGCACTGGGCTCCGTAAACGGGAAAAAGCTGGGACGCAAACGAATCTCACGCTTCCGGCCAAACATCTGCCGGACAAACATCAGCAGCACCCCTTTGAGGTCGGACATGCGCACCCCTTCATCCACCAGCAGCCCCTCCACCTGGTGAAACATCGGCGAATGCGTGGCATCATCATCATAGCGAAACGTCTTTCCCGGCGCAATAATCTTCACCGGCAAAGCAGGACACATCTTTTCCATAGTCCGAATCTGCACCGGCGACGTCTGGCTGCGCAGCACAATATCCTCCGACACAAAGAACGAATCCTGCATATCCCGCGACGGATGATCCTTAGGCAAATTCAGCGCCTGAAAATTATAATAATCCGTCTCAATCTCCGGCCCTTCCGCCACACTAAACCCCATAACCAAAAAAATCTCCTCAATCTCATCCATCACTAACGTCAACGGATGCTGATAGCCGCGCCGCACAGGCAAGCCCGGCAGACTAACATCCAACGTCTCTTCCCGCAGCCTGCGGGCCAGAAGCAGCGCCATCAGCTCCTTCTCCTTGCCTTCAAGCATCTGTTCAAAACGCTGGCGCGTCTCATTAATCAGCTGTCCCATCTCACGCTTAGCCTCTTCCCTGAGCCCGCGCATCTCTTTATAGAGAGCTGATAAAGAACCCTTCTTGCCCATGACTTTCACCTTGATATCCTGCAGTTCCTCAGGGCTCAAGGAGCCCTCCAACTCCTCCATGACCTGCCGCTCAATCTCTCGGATTCTATCCAGCATAATCCCTTCATTCCCTTCCTTATTAATCAACTGGAAAAGGCTCACATCCCCTCAGGGACGGGAGCCTTTTCCCGCAGCACCAGTGCAGCAATCCGTTAATTCCGACCTTACAGCCCGAAGTTATTTGGATCCCCTTCCTTGCTGGTTTTTTTTGATCTCTTAAACAACAAATACATATTGGGAGAACCCGTGGCCTCAAAGATTTTCCAGAAAAACGATTCTTGGGACATCATCTCACTCCACGCCCTCCTATTCTTCCGGATAAACTTCATGAACTGAACCAACTATGTGGATTATACCATTCTCATTGTTACTTTTCAAATTCTGACCGGGATAATTTAATGGAAAATTTTAGGATTGCTTCTTTCTCTTTTTGTATTCCTCACGCCGCATCTCCGCCATAGCATAAAGCTCTTTCTCCTCATCCGTCACCGGCACAAAAGGATCCACCTCAATAGGCTGTCCCGTGGAATCCATTGCAACCATGGTAAAGAATGCTGATAACGCCCTTTGCGGCCCGCGCCCCGACATCATATCCTCAACATCCACAGTCACAATAACTTCCATAGACGTGCGGCCCACATAAGCGATGGTTCCCGTACATGTCACCAAAGCTCCCACAGCGATAGGCCGCAAAAACTGCAATTCATCCACACGGGCTGTGACCACATTGGCTTTAGCATAGCGAATAGCCGTCGCCCCCGCCACATTATCCATATATTTCATGATTTCACCGCCGTGCACATTGCCGCTCACATTGGCCTGAAAGGGCAGCATCACCTGAGTCATCGTTAACATTGTGCGCTTCTCCATACTCTCCTATGTCTCCTTTTCTTCAAAAGTAACTTTACTCCTCTAACCAGCGTCTCACCTCATAAAGAACAATCCCAGCTGCCACCGCCACATTCAACGACTGCACACCATGACACATAGGGACAGACCATCTGTCCTCCGCCAATTCCAGCAGCTCCGGCGCCACCCCTTGGCCCTCATTTCCCAAGATCAAGACCAGCGGTTCTTGTTCCCCAGCTGCAGCAGATACTCGTCGCAGCTGTGCATGAGCCCCTTGTCCATCATACAAATCCCGTCCCTCCGCTGCCAAGGCCACAACATACCCCTCCATCCGGGAACAGAGATCCCCGCACACCGCGGCATCCACCTCCGTCAGCACCGTGAGACCAAAAAGACTTCCCATACTCCCACGCAGCGCCTTGCTCCCATAAGGATCGGCACATCCCTTCATGAGCCAAACCCCACGAACATCAGCAGCCAAAGCCACCCGCAAGATCCCTCCCAAGTTGCCCGGATCCTGAATGCGGTCAAGAACCAGGAATACGCCCGCTCCCTTCTCCGAGGCCGGCAGCCGCGGCTCCTCCAAGCGGCGCACCACAGCCGCCACTCCTTGAGGGCCTTCAGTCACGCAGATTTTTCTCATCACCTTTTCAGCAACCTCAATCAGGGCCGCCCCCCTGTCATCCGCCCGACGCAACAAAGCAGACCTCCGGAGACGATCTGCTTGGTGGGTATAGTAGACAGTTTCCACAGGCATCTGCCATCTCAAAGCCTCCGCCAGTAAATGCCATCCTTCAATCAGGAACCGTCCCTGCTCCCGCCGGCCTTTACGGCGGTGCAGCGCACAAACATCTTTGACATGAGGGTTATGCACAGAAACAATAGGATCCATCACATCAGGCTCCTCATCAGGCTCCTCATCAGCCTCCTCATCAGGCCTGCGCCTGAGCAAGAGGCTGCACCTCAACTTTATTCTTGGCCAAATCAGCCAAAGCCGTAAAGGCCGCCGGATCATTGATCGCCATCTCAGCCATCATTTTTCTGTTCACAGTAACTTCAGCCAGCTTGAGTCCATACATAAAGCGGCTGTAAGACATTCCATTCATCCGTGCGGCAGCATTGATACGCGCAATCCACAGGCGGCGAAACTCCCGCTTCTTCCTCTTACGGTGTACCGTCGAAAACGCCATGGAACGCACAACCCACTGCTTGGCAACTCTGAACCCTGTCCGGCCGCGGAAACCCCGTGCCAGCTTAAACACTTTTTTGTGACGGCGATGGGCAGCCATCCCTCGTTTAACTCGTGCCATTAAAAAACCCTCCTTACTGATCTGGTAACATAAAATTAAGTATACATTGTCAAACATGTGTACATTTCTGATAGACAGACGCATCTGCAGGGTATGCCTTTACACAGCGGCGGCCCCTACAAATGGGTTATCAACCGTTCAATACGCTTGGCATCCGCCGGATCCATAATCGTCGATTTACGCAAATTCCCCTTCTGTTTGGGGGTTTTCTTTTCTAAAATATGGCTCTTGTAGGCATGAAACCTCACAACCTTTCCGGTTGCGGTTTTTTTAAATCTCTTCTTGGCCCCACTGTGGGTCTTCATTTTAGGCATAAGAAACCTCCTTATTCATGTCGGCATTTATGTCAGCAGACATCACATCACGATAATAAGTGTAGAAACCTATAATCACTCAGCAGTTTTGACCGGCGCCAGGATCATAATCATATTGCGGCCCTCCACCTTGGGCTCCCGCTCCATGGTCGCTTCTTCGTTGAGTTTTTCGGCCATCCGCAGACATAAGGTACGCCCGTTTTCGGCATGAGTAATCTCTCGTCCCCGAAACATAATTGTTACTTTCACCTTATCCCCATCGCGCAAAAACCTTTGCGCGTTCCGCATCTTAGTCTCGAAGTCGTGGCTCTCAATATTAGGACGCAATTTGACTTCCTTGACCTCAACCACTTTTTGTTTCTTACGCGCTTCTTTTTCCCGCTTCGCCTGCTCATACTTGTGTTTTCCATAATCCATGATTTTACACACTGGTGGCTTAGCTGTCGGCGCAATCTCCACAAGATCCATAGACTTATCCATGGCCATCTGGAGAGCTGTTCTGTTGGAAACGATACCGAGCTGTTCACCGTCATCACCGATGAGTCGAACTTCCCGGACCCGGATTTGCTCATTAATCCGCAAGTCCCTGCTAATAGGAAATCACCTCCGCTTATTATCCCGCATACCCCTCGTATACCCTTCCTCAAGTTGAATGTATTCAACTTCATCGAAACGGTTCGCCTTCTCTCTCTATGCCCACGCTCTATGCCCACTCATAAAGAAAGACGGGAACTCCTCCCGTCCTCTCAAAGTTCAAAGCACAACAGCAGCTCGTCGTCAACGATATGAGCTCCCTCACCGCGTCAACTCCACAAACCGGCTGCATAGACTCTCCCTCAAAAACCCCAAATGCCGCATAGCATGAGGTGAGAAGCGGGGCTTCTTCTTAACGGAATTATTATATACCGGATGAAGCGCCGTTGTCAAATGGCATGAGAAGGCGGCATGAGAAGGCGGTCACTTATCAAATACAAAACACAGCATACAGCGGAACAGTCTTGATGCTGTTTTCCCACCCAAAATTCTTCGCAGAAACGCGGATTGAATAAGCGGGATGATATTTCGTCACAAACATATTCAGGCTTTTTGATTTTGTGTGTGAACCGGCCTTCACTTCAATTGGGATAATATCATCGCCTTTCTGCAGGACAAAATCAAGCTCTGCTGTGCCCTCGGTTGTCCAATAACACAGACCGTAACGCTGACTCGCCAGAGCCTGGGCAACATAATTCTTGGTAACAGCTCCAAGGAAGACATTGTTAATCTCCCCCGTCGATAAAATCGTTTGTTGAGAAATACCGCTTTGCATCGTCAGCAGTCCAACATCGCTCATATAGAGTTTAAAACTCGACACATCACGGTACACGGCAATCGGCATAAGACCCTGAGCAATCCGCTCGCATTTCAAAACCACGCCGGCAAAACCCAGCCATTCAAGTGCCGCACCAAAAATAGCTGCTGTTCCGCCTCTCTGCGCCAGCTTGTACTGAAACTTTTTGTTCTCCTTAGCCAGTTGAATCGGAATAGAATTGTATGCCGCGCGGATTTTCACGCTTTCCGTGTTGGAAGCGTATTTTGCCATGTCCGCAATATAGATAAGTCAATAAAAATCAAAATTTAATGATTTTTATTGACTTAATTGCCGTTGTCGTGTGAACACTTACACAGGTATTCTATCCCTTTACATACGGGCGGAAGCGTCGCCGGACAGTTTGGAACGTTCACATTCGTCAACTTTCATAGTGATCTGCCAGCACAAGGCACTATCTTTCATTTTTTCGCTGGCATAGCTGAGACCATTGGTTCGTTCGTCCAGCAAAGGATGGTCGATCTGATTGGGGTCACCGAGAAGAATTATTTTTGTTCCTTTGCCGGCCCGGGTGATAATTCCTTTCGCCTGTTTAGGCGTGAGATTTTGCGCTTCGTCTATGATGAGCCAGGTGTGAGTAATGGACCGTCCCCGGATAAAATTCATCGCCTCAGCTGTGATGATTTCCCGGTCAAACAGTTCGTTGATTTTGCCGCGCAGCTCGCCCTCGTCCCTATATCTCAGCTTTTCATCTCTGTCCACCAGAATTTCCAGATTGTCCATAATCGGGCGCAGCAATGGGGCGATTTTTTCCTGTTCGCTGCCGGGCAGAAAACCGATATCATCGTCAAACTGTGTATGGGGACGGGTTATCAGTATGCGGCGGTATTTTCTTTCCTCTTCTCCCAACAGCTTATGCAGGCCCACAGCAAGAGCATAAAAGGTTTTGGCCGTTCCGGCCGGTCCCTTGACAATAACCAGCGGAGCGTTGTCGGCATCCTTCATTAAGGCTTCCTGCAAAAAACGTTGCCCCGCGTTGCGCGGTTTTACGCCGAAGGGTCTCTCCTCCAACGATTCAAGCGCAACTACGGTTTGGCCGTCGAAGCGTCCCAACAGTGTCTTTTTTTTCGACAGCTCGGACTGAATGGTGACAAACTGGTTCGCAACCAGCTGTACCGGCAGATTTTGAGCCTGACCGTTCACAGTATACAGGAAATCTGCCGATAAACCCTTTTTCTTAATCTTAAAACCTGTAAGCTTGTCATCGGGAGCATAAACATCGATTCTGCCTGTGTACTGTCCTTCAATGCAAGATACTTGCTCGGTGGAAAAATCCTCGGAGGCGATACCAAGAACCTGTGCCTTGATGCGCAGCATAATATCCCGGGTTACAATAATGGGGGGGGCGCCATCGTTTTTGAGGCCCAAGCAGACACGTAGAATGCGATTGTCATTTTTTGCATCAGCAAAGCTTTGATGAATCTCTACATCTTTATAATTCAGCTCCAGGCGCAAAGTTCCACCGCCTGGCAGAGCAACTCCGTCGACCAGGTTCCCACTGGAACGCAGGTTTTCCAGATAGCGGATGACTTGTCGGGCGTTGGCGCCTTTTTCACCTTCAGCGCTTTTTAGAACATCAAGTTCCTCTAAAACGGATACGGTAAGGACAATCGTATTATCCTCAAAACAATTCAGCGCAGATGGAGATTGAATCAGTACGCTGGTATCAAGTACATAGATCTTGGACATGGTATGCGGCCCCCTTTATATTTTTCTGCCACTCTAGCATCTGGGCATTTCCACAGCACGTATTTCAAAAGTCACTTCGTGTCATATTCAGTATAACAATCAGTTGTAAAATCTAATTGTATATTGAGAAAAATAGCATTAAAATCCTGGTAAAGTTTTCGTCAGGTTATCAGGCATAGAGAAATTCCATCGCGCTTTCCGGGGCCATATAGTCCCCAATATCATCATTTCTTGCGTCATATTTTCCGTGGTGGTCGCTTCCGCCTGTCAGAAACAGATTGTATTTCGCGGCATATTCCCGTATTGCTTTTTTGTCCGATTCGCTGTTCGCCGGATGATTGATTTCAATACCGTCAAAGGGCAAATTCTCAATTAACGGCATAATGTTGAGCCGTCCAGGATGAGCAAGAACCGCGAAGCCGCCGGCGTCTTTCACAGCATTGACGGCGTCGCCAACATCAACATACTCTATATCAAAATCGCACATCCCACCTCCCTTAAAAACGGTATGATAAAAATCCCCGAACATTTCAGTAACCTGGCGGGTTTGGGTTAACTGTTCCATGATGTGCTGCTTATAAATATACTTCCCCTCCGCTTTATTCAGTTTATCTATATCGATCGTCATCCCGTGCTTCTGCAGTATCTCAATTTGTTTGAGGGAATTTTCATGTCTTTTTTGCAACAGGGGCAAAGTCAGCTCTTCAATGAACGTGGGCTTTTTAATGCCATATCCCAAAACGTGTATCTTGATTCCTGTCTTTTTATCTATGGCCGATATTTCTACACCCGCAAATACTTTGACTTTACAATCCCGGCAATCTAGTGGAATATGCTTGTGATGGGCAAGGGTATCATGGTCGGTGATGGCAATCGCATCAAGCCCTTTTTGGCAGGAAGTGTCAATGATTTCAGGGATCGTTCGGCTCCCGTCCGATATGGTGGAATGAATATGCAAATCCGCTTTCATGCTGTGAATTTTCCCTCCGAGATGTTAAAAATCCTATCGCACACACCCTCCATAAATTCTAAATCATGGAAGATGCCAAGCATACTGGTCTTTTGGTCTTTTAGTTTTTTCAGGATTTCCTTAACCAGAAGTTTAGTTTTGTGGTCAAGGGAAGCCGTAGGCTCGTCAAGAAGGAGAAGGCGCGGCTTTTTCACCATACTGTGTGCCAAATTGAGCCGGAGCCGTTCGCCGCCGGAAAAGGTGTTGGGATATATATCCCATAAATTTTCTGGGAGTTTAAAATAAGTCAGCATTTCCCGGGCCTGGATCTCTGCGGTTTTCTCATCTTTTCCCATATCGATTAATGCGCTCATCACATGCTCTTTCGCTGTTGTGCGCGGCATGATGTTTAAAAACTGCGAAACATAGCCTATTTCGTGTTTTCGCAAATAGAGAATTTCCCGTTCGGCCGCGGTCGCCAGGTTGATTTCACCAAAGGCCTCGCTGTCATAGTAAATCGTGCCCTGCATCGGCAAATAGGTGCGGTTGATACACTTCATAATCGTCGATTTCCCCGCGCCGGAAACCCCTACAATCCCAATGAATTCTCCTTTATTCAGAACAAAATTTATATCTTGGCAGGACGTGATTGTTTTATCTTGATAATGCAGGTAGAAGTTTTTGGATAGGTTTTCTATTTTCAGAATCATAAAGTCCTCCTGTACTCAATGCGAGACGTTGTTTTGCCCTCGACCAAACAATGCGTGATCACAGGATATCCGTCTAAAACGTCTATGATCAGAATGTCTGCCGTTTTCCCTATCTCAATGGAGCCGCAATGAGCCTCTATATTCATGGCCTTTGCCGGATTTAATGTGGCTTTATTGATCATGTCTGTAAGTGGGATGTTATGTTTCTCGTGCATAATGAAGATGCTGTGAAGGATCGCGGAGGGATAATAGTCCGAGCACAGAATATCCGCGCAATTCTCCGAAATCGCTTCCGCTGCGGACATATTGCCGGAATGGGAACCGCCGAGCAATATATTCGGCGCGCCGACAACCGTATGAAATCCCATTTCCTTTGCGCGCTTAGCCGTTTCAAGATCTATGGGGAATTCGCTTATGCCTACACCTAATTCTCTGCTTATCATGAGTTTTTTTTCGCAATCGTCGTCGTGAGAAGCGACCGGAATACGATTTGCATGGGCTAAATCAGCGATTTCTTTCAATTGCTCAAAGGAGAGAAAATCTTTTGTCTGATGATAATTCAGGACACCCTCAAAACCGATTTTATTCACTTCTTCTCCGCGATACCCTGTTATGACCTTGTGATAGATCTCCAGATTTTTGTACTGCCCTTGGCCGGGAGTATGATCCATAAAGGAAATTTGATGTACTTTTTTTTGCTCAATCATTGATTTTGCAATATCATAAGCCTCCAGATTATCAATTTCGATTCTTAAATGAAACCTATGATGGATCAAATGGTTACGGCTATGGAGACTGTCAATCAAATCGGCGATTTTCAGGACGTTTTCCTTGGTGCGTAAAGGCGACTTGCCGAAAAACTCACCTTTAAACAGCGATAAAGAATGATACATGGTTGTTATGCCTTGCATGAGCAGGATCCTTTCACATTCCTTAATCGCAAGTTCAAAATCCAATTGAGACGTCGGGCGTGGGCAAATAAACTGTTCGATCTTATCTGAATGTGTGTCAATAAAGCCAGGCGCCACAAATCTGCCATGGGCATCGATGACTTTTCCCACTCCCTGAGTATCGTTGGCAAACCCCAAGATTTGATCGCCCTCTACCAGCAAAACCTTGTTTTCAATAATCTCAGTAGGTGTAATGATTCTTCCATTCTTTATGGCAATCACTCTTTATTCCTCTTTTTCTTCTTCTAAATAAGCGAACTCACAAGCTGTTGTGTGTAGGCGTGTTGTGGATCCTCCAGGATCTGATCTGTCAGGCCGCTTTCAATAATCTTGCCGTCCAGCATAACGATCGTTCGATCAGCCAGCATACGAATAACCGCCAAATCATGGGATACTAAAAGTATGGATATCCCAAACCGGGCTTTTATCTGCCGAATCAAGTCCAACACTCGGGCCTGAACGGACAAATCCAGTCCCGTTGTGACCTCGTCTAAAAGCAGCAGCGCCGGATTATTCGCGAGGGCTTTTGAGATCTGCACGCGCTGCTGCATTCCACCTGAAAAATGCTTTGGGGCTTCAGCCATTCTTGAGAGAGGGATTTCTACAGCTTCTAACAGTTCTGTGGCTCTTGCTGTCATGTATGCGGCGTTACGGCTTCCCGCAGATATGATTTTCTCCGCAATATTTGACGCGGACGAGTAGTCCATTCTCAGGCCCAAAATGGGGTTTTGGTACACCATTCCCATGATGGTGTTTTTAATCATGCGCTGGGTGGCGCTGCTTGCTTCCCATATGTTTTTGACTCCGTTTTGATACTCCTTCAAATATCCTCGTCCGCTTGTGGGCTCCAAATCAAAATACAGGCTTTTCATCAGGGTTGATTTTCCCGAACCGCTTTCCCCCACAATTCCAAGGACTTCGCCCTCATAAACCTCAAAGGAAATATCACGTGCCGCCCATACCGTGCGGCACAGAGCGCAACGGTTTTTCTCCAAATTTTTTTGACAATCCGGGCAGCCTTCCCCGTAGCGGACAGTTAAATTTTTAACCTGTATGACGGGACTCTCATTTAAATACATGTCTTTGCCTGAGCGTGCTCAAGCTTCACCTCCCGACAATAGGATGTGTCGGAGCATTGGTAAAAGAGCTCGCCTGTAACCGAGTCAAATATTTCATCAAGGTATGCTGCCTTGCTGCCGCAAATATGGCATTGTTTTCCTGCAAAGCTTTCTTTTTCAAAGGGAATGTCCTCAAAAGCGAGAGAAACAGCCTCTGTGTACGGTGGTACGGCGTATATTTTCTTTTCGCGCCCGGCGCCGAAGAGATAGAGACACTCGGATTTATGCAGCTTCGGATTGTCAAACTTGGGAATAGGGCTTGGATTCATCATGTATCTGCCCTCTATCATGCAGGGATATTCTGATGGAATCGTTACCTTTTTGTATTTGATAATGCTTTCGTACAATTGCAGCCAAATGGGAGCGTACTCCTTCTCGGCATGCATTATTTTTGTGATTTCCTCCCGCGGTTCCACACGACGCAGGGGTTCGGGGAGCGGAACCTGCACTATCAGAATCTGTTCGTTATGAAGCGGGATCTCGGGAATCCTGTGACGTGTTTGTATTAACGTCGCTTCCCGCGTTTGTGTCGTTGTTTTCACATCCGTACACAGGCTGACAAATTTTTTAATATTGACCGCATTCACACTTTCATCACTGCCCTGATCTATGACTTTCAAGATGTCCTCTTTGCCGATCAGCGACAAGGTAAGCTGAATACCACCGGTTCCCCATCCTCTGCCAATCGGAAGCTCCCGGGATCCAAACGGAACCTGATACCCGGGAATGGCAACTGCTTTCAATACGCAGCGGCGTATTTCTCTTTTAGACCCTTCATCCAAGAAAGCAAAGTTGTAATGGTCACGCGTTCTTCTCATATGAAGATTATCTCCTTGTCTGAATCCCATGTCTTGCTTGCATGTCTTACTTTCTTGTTTTGCGGACAGCGTCCAATTGTGACTGGAATGTAACATAATGCGGCAGCTTCAAATGGGATATAAACCCGTTCATTTCTAAGCTGTCGCCGTGCGTCAACACAAATTCCTCGTTCTGCGCTGGGTAATCGCCCTGATTTTCCAGCTCACGGTCAACCACCGACATGGCAATCGCCTTGGTCTCATTCCTGCCGAAAACCGCGCCGTAACCGACAGCCAGCTTTAATTTGTCTCTATCGTCCACTGAATTGAAGCTCTCGACTTCCGTAATCAAGATTTCTCCTATATACAGGCTTTGGGCGTCATCAAGCAAATAGGGCACTTCAAGCTCCACATAACCCACACGAAGCTCGCCCACAGTAGGGTGTCCCTGTCCGAACCCGCGAAGTGCAGAATAGGCAAGTCCCGAAAGAAAACCCGTATCCGCTCTTGACAGGGTTTGCAGCCTCGCGCTTCTTACAGTTGGAAATTCAAGCATGTTCTCTGTGATATCATAGGGAGGCTCGTCCTGTTCCGGGCAGCCCTCTATCAGCCCCTCTCTCTTGAGTTCATCAGACACACGGGGACAAGGACTTATTTCTTCGGGGGCTTCATTTTGCGTTCTCTCCTGCATATAGCTAAACAGCTTTTCGCTGTCCTCATTTTCCCTGTCAAAGTTAATCAGCCGGTGAGTGTAGTCATAAGTCGCTCCCAGGATCTGCCCCCCTACTATATCCTTGAACGCCGCGGAAATCCTGCGAACAACGCGCATATTGCCTGTATCGACGACTTTTGTGTAATAATTTCGAGTCAGTGTACTGCGATACGCGCGAAGCAGGAATACCGCTTCCTCAATCGAGCCTTCGCATTGCTTTAACGCCAGAGCAGCATAAGGTTTGCAGTAAAGCCCCGCCTCACTCATCACCCTGTCAACAAGGAGGCCCATTTTATTTTCCAGCGCTGTCAGATCAATATCCTTTTCCGTTCCACTTCTATAAAAATCAAGCAGCTTTATACTTTCCTCAATGGCTTCTTTGCCACCTGACACTGCAACATAAGCCATTACGCCACAACCTCCTTGCGGACAAGCCGGGGAACACAGAACAGATTACAGTCTCCATCAATAAAGATATAGTCGATCCCCTGGGGGTACTCAAAAAATCTGTCGTCACGAAGCTGCAGCGCATATTCCACAACAGCGCTTGTCTTGGCAGTTAGGCTGCCATTGATTCCCGGACCCTTGAGAGTCAGAGTGCTCTTTTGATCGTCCGGGATTTTTACGATGAGTGTCGCAGACTTATGAGGATCCATGAGCGTTCCGTGCTTTGCGTTTTCTATGATATTCTTTAATTCAGCATGATCATTGACAAAGATGTAGTCCGCGTTTTCTATGGGTTCTCTTTTAGACAGGGTCAGAGATATGATCTCTTCTGAAAGGTGTCTGTTTTCACACGTATTAAAACTGACTTCGTTATCCAGCAAGACAAACGCGACGGCTAAAAAATCAGCGTTGTACCCAACCAGCTTGTTTGCATATTCTTTAATATTTACCCTTGTCAATGGATTGGACAGGGCCTTTAAGATAAGCCGGAATAATTTTTGACTGTCAAAAACCTCGTCAAAACTGTGTATTTTCTTCATTTCGTCACCCCGCTTTCTGCCGATACCCTTCTGTTTGCCGATACCCCGCTGTCCGTCGATACTCCGCTGTCCGCCGATATTCCGCTGTCCATCGATATCGCGCTGTCCATCGATATCGCGCTGTCCATTGAGGTAAAATTAACCATCGTTTTCAGGTGCATCGCATTTTCCTTCTGTGCTTTTATGAGCTGTTCTTTTTCCAGCGCGAGTAATGTGGCTTCCTCCTCAAAAACGCCTTTGTTACACGCCGCATCTATGACCGCCATGTTCAGGATCTTTTCAAAATCGTTACCCATACTGACCGCCATACCCTTTACCCGGTCAAGCTCGACAATGCATTCCGCCACAATGACTTCACCCATATAAAAAAGGCTTGATTTGACAGACTCGCGCATTTTTATCAGAGCCAATGTTTTTGAGGGCTCTTTGACAATAACAATGCTGTGCTTTCGCTTTATTTTTTCAGCCATGTCAGCTATGGCCTCTCTGTTGGCATGGGTCATGATCTTAAAAAGGCGCTTCTTATCCATGTCATCCCTTCTCTTTCATCTCCTGATTTTGCCTGCGGCCGCATCATATTGAACCCTTTTAATATACAAGAACAAGACCAGACTGGCACCGCCGCCCCCGGCCATGCCCACAAGAGTGGAAGCCCTAATAATAGGCTCCTCTCCTCAAGCTTAATATCTTAAGTGTAATGGCCTTATGTAAAATCTGTAATCGTATATAAGTAAGAGCAGGGTAAAACCTTTGTAAGTAATAAAAGGACTCATGATCCTGTCCGCTCTTATTTAGTTACAGCCCCTTATCAGCCGGCCATTTCTGCGGCAAGTATTTCGGGGAGTGTTTCAGGAATTAAATCCTTCTCAGTTCTGCATAAAAGGATATCAACGCGCGATGCCTCCGCGTGAAGATAAACGCTGGAAGCGGCCCACGTCGCCACATATATGGCAATGGGAATATCTGTCCCTGCCCTCTCGGCATTTTGCATGAAAAATTGTTCGCGCCTTAGAATATACTCGTCTAATATATCTGTAAGTCTGCTTAAACTAAGGTTCATGCTTTTCTGTACATCAAAAGGAAGTAAATCTCTGGCATTCACCGTCTGCTGTTTCTCGTAGCGGATATGTTCGCGCATGCTGCCCGTGAATGCCGGCGTATGCGCATAACATAAAAAGTCGCACACATAATGCGTTAAGACCCCTGAATAGAAGGAAAACCTTAAGCGTTCAGGGGTAATGCCGCCCTTATACAATCGCCGGAGGACCTTTTTTAGATGAGAAGCAGACTGAGAACGTAAGTGCGGGCGGTAAAGGAAAGAAAAAAACAAGTCAGGAGCAAGGTTCCCCAGAATAAACAACACCTTATTGAGCGGCATATTACCTGTTTTCATCTCTTTGCATATCATACATCCCATTTTGTAGTGGTTTTGTACTCTCACTTTCTATCGCCTCCCTTTTTCTTTCAATTTTATTTCACTGCTTTCCGCCCTATGGAATCATACAGGACTCCGCTGTTGACAAAAGAGTGGGGTGTATAGCAGTTGCGTCCGTCAATGACCAACGGCGCTTTCATCAGGTCTGCAAATTTTTCAGGCTTACAGGATCTTACCTCATCCCATTCCGTCATAATAAGACAGAGTTCTGCGCCGCACAGCGCCTCGTCCAAGCTCTGACATGTGATGGCCAGGTCCGGGTACTGCTTTGCGAAACGGTTCCCTGTCGCAGGATCCCATGCTCTGATCACGGCGCCTTCCTCCGCCAGCAACTGGATCACTTCGATTGATGGCGCTTCCCGAAGGTCGTCGGTCCCAGGCTTGAAAGCGAGACCCAGCACGGCTATGGTTACCCCTTTGAAGCTTTTATAATATTTTTTTGCTTTTTTAAAGAGTCTTATTTTTTGGGTTTCATTGACTTCAATGGTGGCTTTGATAGTTTTCAGCTCATAATCATGGAATCTGGCCAGCCAGTGCAGGGCCTTAGTGTCTTTGGGAAAACAGCTTCCTCCATAGCCCGTACCAGGCCTTAAATACTGTTGGCCAATACGCGGGTCAAGCCCCATCCCCAACGAAACCGTTTCGACATCAGCGCCCACAATTTCACATAGGTTGGCGATCTCGTTTATATAGGAAATTTTCATGGCGAGAAAGTCGTTGGAAGCATATTTGATCATCTCGGCGCTTCTTCTGTCTGTAACGACAAAATCGCTGTTAAATCCATTGTATATTTCCTGTACCTCCTGGGCCACCGCTTCATTTTCTGCGCCAATGATAATCCGTGCAGGATGGAGAGTATCCTGTATCGCCGTGCCCTGCGCCAGAAACTCAGGATTGGAGGCTACACGAAAAAGACCGGATAGTGTGCGGTCATTAAAGAAATGCTCAATTTTATCGCAAGTTCCAACCGGAACTGTGGATTTAACTACAACCAGGCATCCTTTTGCGCAATGAGACGCGACTTGCCCACAGGCCTCATACAAATACTTTAAATTGGCGCTGCCATCCCGCCGGTCAGGGGTCGGGACGGCGAGCATGACGATATCTGCCCTCCCATAAGCTTGCTCGGGGACAGTCGTGAAGATCATTTTGCCGCCGTATTCATGCAACATTTCGGACAGTCCGTTTTCAAAAATCGGGGCTTCCTGTTTTTGTAACATTGTGATTTTATTTTCGTCTATATCCGTCAATGTGATATTCTGCCCTTTCCGACTCAGGCATACAGCCGTGATAAGCCCCACATATCCGGCGCCGGCTATTGTAATATTCATTGCCTCACCTCCGCTGACTTCTGTATGTCAGGACGCGCGCTCCCATGCCGTTGGCGCCTTTTCTCGGATTGCTGTTTCGTATTCATTAAGAAGAATGTCAAAAATTGTGTCCCAGTCTCTGGACAACGCGGTCTTCCAAGCCTTTTCTTTCAGGACGCGGCAAAGCTGCCGGTTATTCATCAATTCTGTCAGATGAGACGTAAATCCGTCTTGATCTCCATCCTCACTGAGCAGCGCGTTTTCTCTGTGGATCAGGTAATCGGTTACACCGCCGCAGCTTATCCCGGCCAGCGGAAGGCCGCTTGCCATGGCTTCAAGGCAAGTGTTGCCAAAAGTCTCGGTACCGGAAGGGAAAGCGAAGGCATCGCAGGAAGCATATATTTCGGCAAGCTCGTTGCCGAGTTTAAAACCTGTCATAATGACATTATCATAACCTGCCTGGCGGATTGTTTCCGCATACGAACCATCGCCGGTAAAGACAAATACCGCTTTTCCGGGAAATGCGCTGTTGATTTTTCCGATTGCGTGCAACAGCATGTGCAGCCCTTTTTCAGGGGAAAGCCTGCCGACATACAAAAAGGCAAAATTATCGCCTATTCCAAGCTTGTTTCTTGCCTGTTCACTCCTGAATCCTGCGTTAAATTTACTGGTATCAATGCCCCTTGACCAGACGCCCGGATTGTTATATCCTTTTTGCCTCAACTGTTCCATCGTATATCTGGAGGGAGCCAGCGTCCTGTCTGAGTGCCTGTAGAAGCGCTTCAGGTATCTTTCGGCGAAGGGTTCCAGCGAACTGAGACCGAAATATCCGAGGTATTTGCAGAAATCGGTGTGGTAGCTCATAACCAGCGGCAACTTGCGGGATACTGCGTATTTCACCCCTTTATGTCCGATCCCAAACTCGGTTGTAACATGTACCAAGTCGGGGGCGAACTTGTCGCAAAGCTCAAAGATCCGCTTAGCTTTGGGAAACGCCAGGCAGCTATTGGGGGAGATCCCCACCCTGATACCCGAAAACCGGTATACCTTTTTCGTTTCAGGAAACATGCACGTTTTGTTGGCCTTGGCATCATCTGTCCGGAAACTTCCGTCATAATCGGGAGCAAAAAATGTGTGTTTGATTCCTTGTCTCTCAAGGTAACCGCTTAGTTTTGCCAGTGTGTTTGTTACACCGTTTACCTCGGGTGCATAGGTGTCAGTGAAATAGGCAATTTTCATTTTGACCTCCAGTTGTCGAAGGATACTAATTGTTAAGATCGTTATAATTTTAACAATTAGGTGTAAAGTCCAGGTGCATAACCAGGAAAATCAAAACAAAACTTAGTCAAGATAGTTTAAGTATAATGCCTTTATGTAAAATCTGTAACCGTATATTGGTAATAGGAGAGTAAAGCCTTTGTAAGTAATGAAAGGACTCTTCTGGCGCAGCAACCCGTTAATCATGACCCCAATGAGTCCCTAACGGATTGCTGCACTCGTCTTCCACCCAAATGGGATTGCTGAACGCAAATCCTTTTTCTTGTTTTTTCAGATCTCTGTTGTAAGAGGCAGTCCCCATCTCACTCAGGACTTCCACCCGATAAAATTCTCCCGGCGCAACGTCAAAATGCCAATCCTTTTCCCACAAAGTGCCCTCCGTTTCACCTTGGGGGGTTGCATGCAGAACCTCCTGCATCTTTTCACCGTGAATTTTTCCGCGAAGCAGAGTAATTCTCTCCAACCTGCCCAAGGGATCGAACACCCTAAGTTGGGCATGAACCATCTTGCCCTGGGTGAGTTTACATGTGTCCCCCATCCCTTGTCCGTTCATGAAAAACACAATTTCCGGACCATTGCTTCCAAAGAAACCGCCTCTTTTCAGCATATGATGGACTGCTTGCGTACTCAGCTCCGCCAAATACCCTTTAATAAAAGGGGTCCCTTGTTTGGGAGCCGTGTGCGCGTCGGAGACAGCATTTCCGATATAGTGTCCTTTACCAGCCATGTTCAACTTATCCCACAGATGGAAAGCCTGTCGGTTGGGATTGTTAATGGCGTGATAATTATACCCATTCCAAACCTCAATCCCTGTTATTCCACGAATATTATACACAACGGTATCTCCGAATTCAAACTCAGGCGCCTCATAAGGGTGGGCAAAAAACACGATTCCGTTCCTATTTTTCATCTCATGAACAAAATCCTGCCATCCCGCAAGATCCCCGTGCTGGCTGATGCGCTTAGGATCAGCGGGACTGGCAGTGCCATAAGCCAAGGCATGTCCATACTGCGAGGTAAATTCCCAGCCCGCAATATGAAGGAAAGATTTCGATTCATCCTGTTTGTGAAAATCGAGAATACCCTCTTGATGTTCCATTGTGTCGTGGTCTGTGCTGTAGAGAAAGCTGTGCCCTTTCTCCAACATGGAATCCCTGTTTTCTGCCAGTGTTCCCATCCCGTCGCTGTAACAGGAATGGGTATGAGTATCCCCCGAATAAAAACCGGCGCCTGATAAAAATACTGTGTCTTTCCACAGGGTAGACACCTGTTGTCCCTCTATCCATCCGCAGAACTGATGCCGGCCGCCATGGTTGAAGGTGTAGGTCAGGGGAATTTCCAGGGCCTGTCCACTTGCCAAGCTATCCAGCCAAATACCCTTTTTGCGGCACGGCTCCGCTGTCAAAGGGGGTTGAAAACAAAAAACACCTGAAACCTCCTGCTCTGAACAATTTCGTATTTTCAGAAGAAACCTCTGTTCTCTCCCAATCTGATCCATAAAATCTTCCCTGTCCAGCCGAACCTCTAATCTACAGGTGCTATCGCTTACAGACATACTGCATCCTTCCTTTCGGTATTCTCTTGTGCGGCATTCTCCCATACATCCTTCTCCCGCGCGGCATTCTCCCCTTCTTTATCCTTTCTTTCGCACTCCGCTTCCGGCGCCTTCATCTGTGGGATCGCTGCCAGCAATTTTTTCGTGTAGGCGTTTTCAGGAGTTTCAAATATCTTTTTTGTGTTCCCTTGTTCCACAATTTTCCCCTGGCTCATCACCGAAATTGAGTCTGACATATGACGCACGACAGATAAGTTATGGGATATGAAAAGAACGGAAAGGCCCTGGGTCTCCTTGAGCTCCAGCAGCAGGTTCAAAATCTGTGTCTGAACCGAGACATCCAGCGCGGAGGTCGGCTCGTCCGCCACGATCAGCTGAGGCTTCAAGGCCATGGCGCGGGCCACCGCCACACGCTGTTTCTGCCCTCCCGACAGCTGATGGGGATAGCGGGAGACAAAATCAGGCGGCAGATCGACCAACTTGAGAAGCTCCCGAACCCGGCCGCCAATTTCATTCTTGGGCAGCAGGCGGTTCAGCAAAATCGGTTCCCCCAGAATGCTCTCGGTTTTCATGTGTGGGGGAAGAGAGTTGTTCGGATCCTGAAAAACCATTTGGATCTTTAGGCGCTCTTTTTTCTTCTGCCCTTGGGAAAGGGAGGAGATGCTCCTGCCGTCAAATAAGATTTTTCCCCCTGTGATCACATTCAGCCCCATAATCGCCCGGCCAAGGGTGCTTTTGCCGGATCCGGATTCGCCGACGAGGCCATGAATCTCATTTTTCCCGATGGACAGGCTGACGCCATCCACTGCTTTGATGATTTTGGAGTCCCCTTTGCTAAAGAGGTTGGATTTGGCCTGAAAGTATATCTTGGCATTTTCTATTTGCAGCAGAACATCACTCATAGATAGACCTCTTTCCTCGGCGGACATGCTCACGCGTAAGCCTCTCTCATGAAAGCGGGAGACACATAGTGCCCGGCTGCCACTTGATCCAATTTCGCGGCCCGCTTATGTTTTGGATCAAATATGGGGGTTCCGGCGGCTTTGCCTTTTTCAGACAAGAAATCCTCTTTTGTCGGAAACCTCTTGCCCGGAATCGTTTCCAGGGTAGGAATAGAGGAGATCAGCAGGCGCGTGTAGGGGTGATGCGGATTGGCAAAAATCTGGGTAACTGCCGCATACTCGACAATGTGACCGGCATACATCACCGCCACATAATCTGCGAATTCCGATACGACCCCAAAATCGTGGGTAATCAAAAGGATCCCCATCTTTCGCTCCTGTTGAAGCTTTTTCAGCAGATCGAGAATTTGGGCCTGAATGGTCACATCCAACGCCGTGGTAGGCTCATCTGCGATCAGGCAGCTGGTATCGCAGGCAATGGCCATGGCAATGGTAATGCGTTGCAGCTGACCCCCGGAGAACTGATGGGGAAAAGCGTTATACCGGCTGGCCGCATCGGGGATGCCCACCGCCTCCAGAAGATCAACCGCGCGTCGGATTGCATCAGCCGGCCGTACCTTCTCATGGGCCAGAATAACCTCCGCAATCTGTTTCCCTACGGAGACAACCGGGTTCAGAACAGACAGGGGTTCTTGAAAAATCATGGTCAGATCCTTGCCGCGGATTTTATCAAATTCTTTCTCCGTGAGCTTGTCAAGGCGAATCGTTTTGCCGCCTTTTGGAGTGAACTCAATTTCCCCTTCAATGTGAGGGCGCAAGTAACTGTTCCAAGACTGCAGCAGCCCCATAACAGAAAGGGCTGTCATGGATTTTCCGCTGCCTGATTCCCCCACCAGGGCCAGGGTTTCGCCTCTTTGAATTGCAAGAGTGACGTTTTCCACCGGATAGGATACCCCGTTTCTGCTTTTTAAGCTGACCCTCAAATTTTTCACCTTCAATACCGTAGACATAGCGGCCCTCCTCTGTGATTAATACCGTAATAGGCTAATACCTGCATAACCGCCTCTCTATTTCTCCAAAAGACGTACATCAAACCGTTCTCTCATGTGCTCGCCAATATGCTGAATACAATAAGCCACAACAACAATCATGATCGCCGGGGCGATAGAAATCCAGGGCGCCATGACAAGATAATTCTTTCCGGTCCCTACCATTTGCCCTAACGTCGCTGTGGGCGGCTGAACACCGATTCCAACAAAAGAGAGAGACGTTTCTACCAGCAGAATCAAGGGAAAATTCAAGGTGATCAGCACGATCAGATAGGTTCTGACCCCGGGAAAAATATAACGCGCTAAGATCCGCAGAGGGGAGGCGTTATAGCATTTTGCCGCCTCCACATATTGCTTTTTCTTGAGGCTCAAAACCAATCCACGGGTTATTTTGGCATAAGTCTCCCACCGAGCGATGCCCATCAAGACAATCAATACAGGAATGCTGCGGCCGAAGATCACCAGCCCCACCAAGACAAAAAGGATGAAGGGAATGGACTGCTGGAAGTTGATGAGCATCAAGGCCACCCGATCCCACCATCCGCCAAAATATCCGGCAGTCAACCCCAATATCAGGCCGAAACCACAGCCAATCAACAACCCAAACAAGGCTATCCCAATGCTGATTCGGGCGCCATACATCACCCGGCTGAGGACGTCCCGTCCCAGTTCGTCGGTTCCCAAAATGTGCTCGGCGTTTCCGCCCATAAAGGCGGGCGACAAGGTTTTGTGCAGTAAATCCGTCTTGTCCGGATCATAAGGCATGAGGAAATCAGCGAAAAGCACTGTAAACAGCACAACGCATAGCAGAACCACGCACACCTTGATCCGCAACGGCAACTCGTTCCATGTCTTTATCATGTCTTGGATCCTTCCACTTCAATTCTGGGGTCAACAACCATATAGAGAATATCCAGCAGGTAATTGATGAGAATCACAACAGCCGCCAGCATCAACACGCTGAACTGAACCAGTGTAAAATCCCGGTTCATGACGGAACTTACCAATGTCGTTCCAATTCCCGGCCATGAGAAGGTCCGTTCAATAATCAGGGAGCCGATGAGGATGTCAACCATGACAATACTGATCTGAGTCAGAATCGGAATAAGAGAATTTCGGAACGCATGCCGCAAAATGGTTTTTTTCTTCCCGATTCCCTTGGCTACTGCTGTTCGGATGTAATCTTGAGACAAGGTCTCCAGGATGCTGTTGCGAACATGGCGGATAATGGGAATCGCCCCGGTTGTGCCAATACAAAGACAAGCCACCGGCATCACATAGTGAGCCAGACTGCCTCCTCCCTGGCTGGGAAGTATCCGCAAGCTGTAAGAAAAGATGAGCAGCAGAAAAATCGCCAGGATAAAGCCGGGTACCGCATAGAGCACTGACATGGTATGGTCGGCTATTTTCACCAGGATGTTTCCCTGATAAAGGGCCATCAAAATGCCCAGCGTGACCCCAAGGGTCACGCTGATGAGTAAGGCCCACGAGCCAAGCTTCAGAGTCTCGCCGGCTCGGGAAAAGAAAATATCCGTCACGGGCCGTCTTTCGGTCAGACTGTCGCCAAAATCTCCATGGAACGCGTTCGTCAGATAGAGTACAAATTGGCGCCCATAAGATTGATCCAGCCCATATTTGGCGTTGTATTCCTCCAGCTGCCCCGGCGCCATGCCATCCGGATACATAATTTCGAAAGGATTGCCGGTGAGCCTGGCAAAAACAAAGATAAACACCAACACACAAAACAAAGTGATCACAGCGATTCCAGCTTTTTTGACCATATACTTTATCATGCCCGTATACCTGCTTTATGGGGCGCTAAAGCTGATTTCGCCAGCCCGCAGTCCGATAACATAAGTGCGCACATTGCGCGGGATTTCGTAGTGTACATTGGCATTCATTCCAAAGGATTCGTAGGGCTTATACAGATAAATAAAGGGGGTTTCTTCATGGAAGAATTTGTAGATCGCTTTCAGCGCAGCTACACGCTGATCAATATCTGTATTGTATCTGGCAATTTCAAACTGCTTGATGTATTCCTCGGACGGAACAAATTGGTTAATCGGCGGTGTGGCCACCTCGCCTTCCGGCGCCCATGCCCGTTCAATGTAGCCCATGGGATCCATGTAATAGAGGGGGTTTGACCACGTTTGAATTTCTATATCCTCGCTGGGGGACACGTTTTCCAGCTCCACAAACTCCGCGTTGATGCCGATAGCTTTCCACATGTCTATGACGGCCAGGGCGGCTAAATCAGCATAGGTGTAATAATGGGCTTTGTTGTAGATGTGAATGAGTTCTCCGTTGTACCCGGATTGCGCCAGCAATTCCTTGGCTTTCTCCACATCGTATTGCATATCATGATTATCCGCGATAAAGAGGGGCTCCCCATAAACGCTGAACTGAGGGCTGTCAGCGGCTTCCGCTTTGCCGTCCCAGAGGGAGTCTGCAAGAGCTTGGCGGTCAATGGCGCAGCTCAAAGCCGCCCGTAAATCGGCGTTGTTAGTAATCGGGTTGTTCATATTGATGCGATAAATGTGATACATTTGCAGGACGTCACCCACCAGTTTGATGTCAGGATTGCCCGCCAGCGTCCCTTCCTGATCGGGGGGAATGTTGGTGACAAAATCCGCTTCCTTATTCTGCAGGGCTGTGATGCGGGAGATGATTTCCGGTACCAAAGTATAGGTGACCTTTTGGAACGGGGCTTTCTCTCCCCAATACTCATCAAAACGCTCCAATTCCAGCTTTTGGCCGGAGTCGAAGGAGGTAACTTTATAGGGCGCTGTTGTTACCGGGGCTTGAGCCGCGGCATCGAGACCGACGGATTCCACATAGGCTTTGCAAGAGATTCCGACATTGGAATCAGACATCAAATGCTCAAAGAGGGGTTCTGGCTTTATTGTATGCGCGTGCAGGGTGAGATCATCTTTGACCTCAAAGTTATCAAAGTTGGCGAGCAGGTAAGAATGGACAATCAGGTAAGCGGGATCCTCCTGCTTGATGACTCTGTTCATGGAATAGGCCACATCCTCGGCAGTCATCGTGGAGCCATTGTGAAATTTTACATTAGGCCGGAGCTTGATCTCCCAAGTGAGGTCGTCGATCATCTGCCAACTTTCGGCGAGGCCGGGAACGAATTTTACTTCATTAGCGTGGGTGTCCCGCATCACCAATGTGTCATAAATATTGTGGTAGATTTGAATCCCGGCATTGGAGGATGCCGCGTTGGCGTCCAATGTGTTGGGCATTGCCTGTACGGCAATCCGAAAATGTTCGGCATTGTTGCCAGTATTGCTTGGACTACTCCCTTGGGAATTACATCCAGCCATACCTGTCACCATAAAAATCACGAGCAGGAGCGCTGTAATTCTCGCTGTAATGACCCTTGAACCCATGTGCATTTGCATGTTCTTCACCTTATCCTTTTTTATTTCTGTAGCTATCTTTATTGTGCAGCCATTATGTAGCTGCTTTTTGGGTAGCTGCTACACTCAATTATAAATTTTTTATGTAAAATCAAAACCAGCGATGCGTAAAAGTTTTATAAAAGCAGTGTAAAATAAACAGCGGCCACACTGCCCTGTTATGTTCTCGCTCACCCATCATTTATTTCTAAGTTTTGAAAACAGGGCTTGACCCTTTCCGACCAGGTTCCAGAAATGCTTAACCAGAAACCTGGCAGCGGACTGCATACTCTTAATAATGTTTTGAACCATATGTTTGACCGCAGAGGAAAATTCGGCATCGTTGGAGATTTTTTCGCTTTCCGACAGCACCTGCAACGAGCGGACACGGGCTTCATCTATAAACATCTCCTGTGAATTGATAATCATATCCGTAAAAGGATGGCGCAAAACATATCTGCCGTCTGAAAACTGTTCCCAGGCTTTTGTATTGTCCATCAGCAGCGTTTCCAGCATATCATAAACCCGTTGTTTCAAGTCCTCTTCCAGAACAGGGCAGGCAATTTCGACACGATGCTCCGTATTGCGCGTCATCAGATCAGCGGATGAGATATAAAGTTTTCTCTCGTCACCAACACCAAAACAGAAAATTCTTGAATGCTCAAGGAATCTGCCAACAACGCTGATCACCGTGATATTTTCGGTGAACCCGGGAATGAGAGGAACCAGACAGCAAATACCCCGTATAATCATCGCAACTTTGACTCCAGACTGAGAAGCCTCAATGAGCTTAAGCATAATTTCCCGGTCTGTGAGCGAATTACATTTAATAATAATTTGCCCTGTTTCCCCTTCTTCAGCTTTACGGCGTTCCTTCTCTATGCTCTGAATAATATGCTTCTTCAAACTATGGGGCGCCACCCATAAGTGACTATAATCCCCATCCATATTCCCTAATAAAAGCTTATGAAAAAACAGGCTGGCATCTTGTCCTATCTCCTGATTTGAGGTAACAAGGGAGAGGTCGGTATAAAGCTTGACAGTCTTTTCGTTATAGTTCCCGGTTCCCACTTGGGTGATATATTGTATTTTTCCGAAATCCTTCCTTGTGATCAGGCATATTTTCGAATGCACTTTATACCCCGGAGGGCCGTAGATCACTTGGCACCCTGCTTCATCGAGGCGATGAGACCATTCGATGTTATTCGCCTCATCAAACCTGGCGCGCAATTCCATCAGTACAATAACTTCTTTGCCGTTTTCCGCGGCGCGAATCAGCGCCTCAGCCAGTTTAGACTGAACATCAATCCTGTAAAGGGTTATTTTGATCGATAATACCAGCGGATCTTCCGCAGCCTGTCTGAGCATCTCCAGAAACGGCGTCATGTTCTCAAAGGGATAGGAAAAGAGAACATCCTTTTTCTGAACCTGTTTCATGAGAGTCATTCTTTTCTCTGAAAAGCTGACACTGGCAGGGGTGTGCAGGGGCCTGTCCAATTTTTTGCTGAGTTTCTCCCCGGCTATATCTTCCAGACGAAAAGAATAAGAAAGATCCAGAGGCGTTGAAGATAGGAATGTCTGTTTCTCATTTAAACTTAATTTGTCATAGAGAAACTCCCGGAAAGGTCTGCTGATATTATGCTGCAGTTCCAAACGGACAGGAGCAAGACGCTGACGTTTTTTAATGGTTTTTTTCATGAATTGCCGGTAATCCATATCTTCATCCATCACACTGTCTTCTTCTGTATTGATATCAGCGTTCCTGGTGACAGCCAGAATGGTTTTTTCGTTAACTTTATACGGGCTGAAAGCAAGATGAACAAAATGATAAATAATATCCTCCATCAAAACGTAGCCTTGGCTGCCTTCCGGACAGAAAATTCTTTCTAACGTATGATGTATGGCAATCAATCCAAATACGGATCTGTTCTTATGACCAAGGGTTACGGCGATATACAGCCGTTTATTGTCCATATGAGGGAAGGGATGACGGCTGTCAATAATATGCGGGGAAAGGAGCGGCAATATATTTCTGACAAAATGGGTTTCCACTTTTTTGCACTCACTGTCTGGCAGATCATTCATTTTTATATAGCGGAGTCCTTGGTGATCCAGATCTTGTGTGACCACGGAAAAATAGCGGTCTTTAAGCGCAAACAACGAAGAGGTCTGATTGTAGATCGCCTCCAATTGCTCTTCGGCTGTCATTCCTGTTTTATTGTCAAAATAGTCAGGGGCGAACAGCAGATAATCGGTCAGACTGCCGACTCTGATCATATAAAATTCATCCAGATTACTGCAAAAAATTGAAATGAATTTTAAGCGTTCAAGGGGGGGATTGGCGCTGAAATTGGCTTCCTCTAAAACTCTCTCGTTGAACTTCAGCCAGGAGAGTTCACGGTTTTGCATACATTTGCTGGTGTTGGTTTTCTCGGCTTCTCTAGCTGATGTCATAACTGCCATTCTGTTTTAACACCCTCTCCAGCAGGTACCCCTCACGTATCCCATATTGGCTGACTGAGATCGTTTCACTGCCAAACTTTTTAATGGCCTGGTGCAGGATCGTAAGTCCTGTGGGAAAGGTCATCAGCCGTTCCGGAAAAGTTCTGTGCATTGTGTGATAAATGTTATTTTTGTTGTACTTCAAAAGTTTATTGATTTCTTGCACATGCCAGGTATTAACACTATTCTCCTGAACCGGAAGCCCAAACAGAACTTGGGACAGCTTCAGGACAGCTCTCAGTGTCCCCCCGGTACCCACCAGAAGCGGATATTTTTTCTCGCTGGTATCGCCATCGCCGCCCCAGTCAATTCGGGCCAACTGAGCCCTGATGGCTGTTTTTATCTGCTTTCTTTCATATTCTGTGGCGATGATCTTGTCAATATATTCGACGGATAAATTCAGACATCCCAAAGGCAGGCTGACGGTATCTATCACTTTCCCTTTCTTAAAATGCACAAATTCAGTACTTGCTCCCCCTATATCGATCATGATGCCGCTGTCATAATTCATAAAACCGGTAACTCCGGCAAATCCCAAAGCCGCTTCTTCATCCCCTTCCAGAACATCTGGAAGCAGAGAAGTTCTCTCAGCAATAATTTGTACAGCCTCATCTTTGTTGCGGATGTTTCTGAGCACAGCGGTTGCGAAAACATAAAGATTGGACGGCTCGACAAACTTGGAGGCGATGTCATTGAGAGTATTTAAAACATCACACGCCTTCTGAATACCCTCCGCCTGCATAACACCCTTGGCAATATATCCAGCCAGACCGGCAACATTTTTTTCACTGAAAGTTCTCTTTATTTTGTTTTTTTCACATCGATAGATAGAAAGACGGACTGAGTTGGAGCCCAAATCAATAACTGCATAATTCACAAATTTTTTTCTCCCCATCATGGTTATTCTTTTGAGAAGCCAGCCTTTTTATTCTGGCAGTTTAATCGTAGCATAACACTGCAAAACGAAAAGAGATTTTGGGTAAATTATTTGTAAAGGGTATGTAAATTTAAAGAATGGCATGCCCTCTCAAATTTAGATTCCCAACAGGGCTCAATGCTGTCTCCCAGTCTGGCTTCCAGTTTGTTGATCAAAACACGCATGTGCTCGACAGGCGTTTCATCTGTACACTTTTCGATTTCAAGCTGCCTTTCGCTGAATTCCTTTTGTGTCTCTTCGTCAAAATATGTCACATCATCAAACGCGACTTCATATGCTGCCGTTGCGTTTATAAATATATACTGCTGCCGCTTATTCCGTATTGTCACCGTCTTTTTTAGGTCGGCAACGCTAAAACGCCTGTCTTCGGCAACGTCAAAAAAGCACTGTTCAATGAAATCTTTATTACCCTCACTATCTATCTCAAACTCAGCCGTTTCCCGTTCCCGCTCAAACCTTTCCCATTGGCTGCTCTGAGCAGCCCCAGGCGTCAAGGATTTTTTGAATGTGATATACTGTTTTCCGCCTTTTTGGCGAATGCGCAGACTCATACCGCTTTTCAACACCTGCTGATCAGCCGTATCATAATAGGTGTCAGTCAGGAAATATGAGATGCCGTGCGTCGTATCGTTTTCGGCAGTGAATGCGTTTTCATGGAAAAACCGCAAGACTTGTTCCTTCAATTCATTGAGATTCGAGTTCACAAGATCTGAATTCACCAGGTATTTGGCTTCAATTTCAATGTCGTTGCTCATTGTCGCGCTCCCTCACACTTCTGATTCCTGTTCCATATTCTGACTCCTGACTCCTGACTCCTTGCGTCCACCCTATGATATTCCGCGGATCTGAGAGCTCAGTTCCCGTCTGCCTGTATCTGACCAGTATTCCAAGAACCGGCCGGCACACTCAATGACTTTATGATTACACCAGGCAATGTATTTTTTGACGCCTTCACTCGTGGCTGTGTCCGGCTTCGTATCTTTCTCTGTGTCCGGCTCCGTGTCCGGCTCCGTGTTCGGCTCCGTGTTTGTATCCTGCTTTGTGCCCGTATCCTGTTCCGTATCCTGCTCCTCTTGTGACAGAGTCTCCAAGAACCGCGCTGCCCATTCAACGGCCTTACAATTGTCCTGCATGACGCCTAAAAACTCTTGGCACTGCTTGCAGATTTGGATGGCTTTCTTGACATCTTTTTCGAAAGGACCGCTGAAGAAATCCAGAAGGTAACGCAGCCTCTTGAACGAGACGCGCATTCTGTGCAGCAAATCTTCAGAAACATAACAGCCACCCAGCCATTCATCGTACGCAAAAAGGGATAGCGATGCCGCACCAACAGTAACGGGCATGATCTCATCCAGCCTGAAAGGCAGGGCGTTCCGTTTTTTATCAAGTACCGGCAGACACGCTGTGGCGCGGATGTCGCCGGACAACTCTTCCAGAATTGACTGATACGCTGGCGATTGAATGTATCCCAGAGCGTCTGAAAGGGCGGTTTCTCTCATGCCGGTGATAAATCCAGTAAAAACGGCGATGTCTTGCGCTGGAACTTGATTGGTCTCCGCGTATTCTTTCAGATGCAGTAAAATGACGTCGGCATCCCGAACATCGCCCAGCAGCTTGAAAGCAGACTTGATTCTCTTGCTCATGGAGGCTTTCCATTTGCTGTCTAAATACCCTTCAAAGCTGTCCATACGAGAGAGTAGCCCCCGAAAAACCACCCTGGTATCATGGATGCATTCTTCGCCCATTGCATCAAGGCGGCCAGATATATCGAGGAGCTTGATCATCTGCTTGTTAACGTGTTCGCGAAAATAATTCCTAAAGAACGGCGGCGGGGCTGGGGCAGCAGAACTTTCAGATCTCTTGACAGCAATTTTTTCCGCCTTTACATTGCTTTGCAGCCTTACATTGCTTTCCGGCTTTACACCGCTTTCCGGCTCGGATGCGGCATACTCCCACTCTATTGTGACTCTACCAAATTGTTTTTGCCATAAAGGTGTGTTTGTCCTGCAGGGATTGTTGCGGTCTAACGGTTTTTTCACCTGCAAAAACAGCTGCAGGGCTTTTAATTTGACTATTTTCACGCTTTTGGGCGCAAGTTCCAGGATATAGCAAGCCAATTGCAAGAACGCTGCTATCGTGGTAATGACATGGTGTTGCTCGGGATCTTGAACAGAACTTGATAATTTGGTCGGCGGTTCTGTGAGCTCGGCCTGTTTTCTTGCTGTGCCCTGTTTGAAAAGGACTTCGGCTAAGATCGCATTGTCCTCGAATGACAGCCGTTTGAGGGGATGCGTGATAACCAGATCCCATAAAAAGCAATTGCCGGAGTCATCCCAGGCGCCTTGATGTGCATCCCGTAATATGAAGGCCGCCTCAACAACCTTAAAGAGTTCAGGCTTAAGCTCATGAATATCGGACAATCCGGAAAAAAGAAACTCTAACAACCAGGTATCTTTGGCTTGCCGCTCATAGTCAATGCCAAACTGTCTGCAAAATTGCCTAAGCCCATACATTTTTATGTTCTTGTCGTTATTGCGGATCACTCTTTCTGCGATGTTGCCGAGCAAAGCTCCTGATTCACGTAATTCTTCCATCTGTTCTTTCCTGCCTTTCTTTGGGGGATAAGATTTTAGTAACTCATGGGCGCGAAGTGTCAATAAAAACAAGAAAATCCCTGACCACTAACCACTGATCACTGACCACTGACCACTTGCGGGTGTAACCCGCGTTAGAGTGCAGCGATCAACCCGACAGCACTGCAGTTCAATTCTCTAAGCAAATTATTGTATCGGGCCGTTTCTTTTTCACTTACCGGGAAATGAGGATTATATAAGCAGTGATCCATAACATCCGCGTCCTTCAAGACTTCATCGTAGGGTTCATGGACAGCGTGCTTTTTGCTATGCCTTGCTATTGCCGTGGTTATGATTGATATTTCCCGATCCGTATACATCTTCATTCTTTCCAGCATTATTCCAGCTTGTTTTGCTCCTCTTTTCGCGTGTTTTTCCCTTTCTCCGGCAGTGATTTGGTATATATCATGCAACATCCCACAGGTCGCGGCCAGCTCGGCATTCAAACTGCGTCTGACCGCGAGCAAAACGCAAAATTGTGAAACCCCATACAAATGGGAAACGAAATAACGGCTCTCTTTGGGCTGGTTTTTGTAAATCAGCCTATCAATTTCATTGCGTAAACTCTCAAGTCGATTTTCCACAGCGCATCCTCCACTTATTCGCAGTTTTTTCTTAATAGACACAGTCTCGTTTTTTGTTTATTACCATCCCTTGAGTTTCGACCGAGTCCAAAACCCAACAATTCCGTCGGCAGCAAGGCTGTTATTTCGCTGGAAAGTACATACCTCCTGATGCATCAACGAACCAAAAATCCCATCCACAGCAAGGGTAATTCCCATTTGATTGAAGTACCATTGAACCCAGAACACGCCTTCACCCTTGCTGCCTTTTTGTAGCTTTACCATGGGTTCAGGGTATGGGCACACTGGAAATACAACAGTATGATCAAGGGATATCCAACCTGCACCGCTTTTCAGTTTTCCCCATAGGCGTGCCCCTTCACCACGAGACTCCTCAACAATGGTGTAAATCCCCTTATCTTCAATTGCCCCAGTCATTATATAATTCGTCCCTGCGCCACTTCTGATATTCAATGAGTTAGCAATAATTCTTACCCTATATGGTTCTGTATAATCAAGGGTTATCCAACCGCCTCTTCTCAATTTACCCCATAGGTTTGCGCCTGTGCCGCTGGATTCCTCAATAATAACATAAATCCCCTTATCCTTAATTCTCCCAATTATTTCGTACTCTGTTCCTGGATCCTTCCGGATATTCAATGACTTAGTAGTAATTCTCACCATGTATGGCAAGGAAGACTTGGTAGGATCATCATCCGGATCGCCTGGCGTAAAGTTGGCTGTCACTGTCGTGGCATTTTGTGGCATTGTAAATATGGTTTCAGTACTGGCTGCATTGTCAAATGTGCCGCCGTCTGTTGATGTCCAGTTGATAAACTGATAGCCTGAATCAGCTGCTGCTTCCAGAGGGGTACGCGACCTTTCGGCATAGTAGCCGCTTGCCCCTGTTACAATTTTGCCGCCTTCTCCGGCTTTGACAGTCAATTCATAGGCCCCCGATGAGATGGTGGGGCGGTTTCCCTCAAAATTGCCCGCTAAATCCACATTCTCTTCGACTCTGAAACCATAGATTTGATCTGTTGAGATAAGAGTATCGCTCTTATACCAGCCCAGAAACTTACATGTTTCATAAGGGACAGCCGCGGCTTGTGCGAAGGCGCCTTCAGGGAATATGCCGCCGCCCATAACATAGCCTCCCTCAGAGTTTCTGTTTCCGATTTTAACGCTGTAAGTGGCATTCCGAGCGGATTCTCCCACCTTTGTTGTGGTAGAGGTTAATTCTCCTGTGCTATTGGACAAAGAATAGTGAGCGCCGGATCCTTCACCGGTATTGGCGATGTCCTGGGGAGTGAATTTTGGGGCTTTGCCTTCGAGGATATCTCCCACTGTGACGGGAATATCATAGTAAGCAACGATTTTGGCATAAGCGTTGGTATCAAAGCTGAATTCATTCACTGAATAGTCGAGTGTACCGTTCTCTGTTATGGTGATCTTTATGGTGTAGTCTTCGTCGGCGGGAAGATAAATAACCTTTTCACTGTTGGCGTTGATTCCAACATGAATCATACTATCATCAATCTTTTGTGGGACATCATTTACAATCTGTGCAACCTGCGTGCCCTTGGAATCGGCAACACTGACATCTGCGGAACCATTGATACGGATAATTCTATAGGCATTGATATAGGTTTTTAGCTCTTCTTCATAATTCTTATCCTGAGATTGCAGCCAAGCCAAGCATAATTCCGGATAATGGGCGGGGAAAATTTTGTCCAAGTTGTAAATGAGGGTCAGCAAGTCGCTGGCTCCATGTAGGATGATTGAAGAAACGATAGTGCTGATTATAGAAGCCAGTGCATCCTTGAAAGCAACAGGGGCACCAGTATAGGTGTTGAGGTCAATACCTGCATCAGCAATGCTCTCAAACATGTAGTCTGCAATCAGGAGATTCAGAGAATTAACAGAACCAATGAGACCAACGGCAATATCAAATAGATGGGCTTTGAGTTTCTGTCTGAAGATTTTTTTCACCTTATCCCACTTATAGGATTCATATCCCTTGCCTAGGGTTTCCCCGATGACCAGCTCGAAGAAGGATTGCAGGTTAGAAGTGTAAAAGACGCGATCGCCTATGCCTGACGCTAGTGATGTAATCAGTTTGTCCAAGACTGCATCTGCTGTTGCCGTATCATCTCCAATTATTGGTTGAAGATCAATCTTGAAATTTGGAACATAAATAAGGTAGGGAACTCCATGCCACGCCGTTTTCATTTCCCAATGCCAGCCCTCTATCTTTACAGCGATAGGGAAATTGAATTTTTTGGCTTGAAATGTGTTGATGATATGTTTTAGGGGTTGTTTTCGTTCGCCGGTTATCTCATCTTTTTCAAAGGATTCTTCAACGTATTGGGTTTTCAGGTCATCAAAATATTTAAGCATTTTATCATAATGTTCAGAATTTGATGATGTTAATTCTGTTGGAATAACCTTCTCATCTGGAAGACCGTACCTGCCAAAACCCCAATCTCTTGGAGCAACCTTCGGCACGGGATCGCTGGGATTGACAATATTGTGTATATTAGCGTAATTCTCTTTTGGCACAACCTGGCTCAACAACACGCCCATGGGAGGTTCAAAACAATAGACGTACACATCTTCCTTGCTGAATGCTTTCCCCGCGATTTGCCCATCGTTGTTGAGCCTTCCCGCCAGCAGATTCACTGCGGCTGCGGCACGGCTGAACCCTGTAATCCAGAATTTTACAGCTCCCTGGAATTTATGGTGATCCATATATTCGGCAAGAAATGTATATGCATTATTAGCCGCTGTAGAAAACCCCTCATGCTGCCCATCTTTGCCGATAGTAAAATTACCGGCCCATTCCGCCTCATACCCACCGCCACGGGTGGCCAGGGCTATGAGTGTGAATTTTTCACCATCCACATCAATATTTCTATGAGCAATCACAACCCCCATGGTATCTTTCTTGGGCTTCACAGTAAAATCATGATTTTTGTCAAAGCCCTCAAATTCGATACCATCTTTAGAAAACAACTTTTCTGCATTTTTGTATTTCTCCGCATAGTTTAAGTCGTCGTTTGATAATCCTCCAATATTGCTTCCCCATGCTGACAATTCCAAGCACAGGGACATTGTTGCTAAGCTCGGATTGTAATCAGATGCGGATCCGGTAAAATAATTGTCGTCATAGTGATAGATTGCAGGATAGTCCTCTTCAATGATGTTTCCCTCTGTGTCCATGTTGTCTGTTGCGAAATAAAACTGACCTGTCTTCTTCATGTTTTCTTCCTCCCTGTTTTAATTAAATGATTTATTGATATGTTGGTTCTACTTTGAGTGACTGATGCACATAAGCGGTTAGACCTTATATGATGTGGTCAGGCTTTTTCTTGTCGAAAACTATAACTATTCTTAAAACGATTTGGATAATTACAAACACACTAAAAAGTAATGAAAAGTAGAGAAGCATACCGATAATACTTGTTATAGTCAACACTATAATATGCGTTATTACCCATGCCTGTTTATTTGTTATAAATGAAATCCATGTTGTTACTAGCTCAAATATAGCTATTATATATACTATGAACATTATCATCAGGCCAATAACCGGGAATAGACCCAGTGTGACCATTGCTAACCCAGGATCTGCAAAGACAGAGTCTCTGGACATAATTTCCCCTGTTTTCCCAATTATCATAATTCCTAAAAAGGTATTCAAGATGGAGGCCATAATTAATTTGTTCTTATAACTAAACAGAGCGCTCCCTCCTCTACTGGTAATTGTATAATGTAATCTCTGGCAGTGCACTCCAACCACTCTCGTACGTATTTTTCGTCCACATCCATTTGGACAGCGATTTCCGAAATTGTCATCCCGCGCCCACGGAAACGTTGCACGGCTGCGCCTATATTTTCGCCAACCTCAATGATATGGCCATCAGGATCATAAAAACGCACAGCCCTCTGCCCCCATGCGTGTTCAAGCGGCGGATGGACAAGTTCCAATCCGTCAAGGGTTTTAATATAATTGTCGAAATCAACCTCCAGACCAAGATATTTTTTATAAAACGCTTTCGAGGTTCCAAATCCGTAACCGCGATTAACGTCCCTTGAAAATTCACTTGCTTCCCTCCTCCTCTTTTCCCTCCGCGTATGTATACCCTCTCGCGCGGCGTTTATCCTGAAGCTCCGCCCACGCATCCCATCCTCTGTCACGCAGCAGGGCGTTGTCACGGTCCAGCATCGGAAGCCCTTTGAAAAAATCAGCGAATTTATCACAGGGATAATCACGGCACAAGGCACACATCTCAACGCCTTTTTCCTCTGCGCATGCTCTGACGACACAGCCCGGATTCCCGCTGCCGTCCCTGCATGAAACGCAGACACCGTCCTCAGCCATACCTTTCAGAAACGGCCAGAAGCCGCTGCCTCCAGGAATCATGTGGACGACTTCCTCAAACCCCGCTTTTGTCATCTCTCCATACAAGAGCTTGGCCGCCGGCTCCACCTTGACCATGACCGCGCAATTCTTGCAATAGAGGCCGCAATAACAGGTGTATTTTTTATCCATAACCAAAACCCCTTTCTTTATCCTGATCCTCGATTAAAGTTCCAGAAAATATTCACGGCTGTCAAAGAATCGGATCCCGTCAACATGAGGTATCATTTCGTCTCTGTCATAAACAAATCCCAGTTTCTCAATCACTTTGGCGGAGGCAAGATTGTCTTTGGCGTGACCGCCCGCCACTTTCTTGATACCAAGGTTTTCGGTGGCGAATGTGAGAACGCCTCTCATGGCTTCGGTGGTATATCCTTGGTTCCAGTGTGTTTTCATAATGTTGTATCCGACTTGAAACAGCCCCCACTTCTCTTCCCAAATCAGCCCGCCCGATCCGAAAAGCGCACCTGTTTCTTTCATCACAAATCCCCATATGTAGCTGTCGTTCGGGATAAGACCGCCTGCGTCGTCCCACTTCCATTCAATTTCTTTCAGCCACTCAATCGTATCATGAATGGAATGATGCGGAAGCCAGCTGACATATTTCGCGACTTCCAAGTCACCGGTCCATCCATGATAGGCTGTTTCAGCGTTGGCCAGGGTAAGGGGTTTGAGAATAAGTCTTTCGGTTTCAATTATAGGTGTCATCTTATTCCTCCACTTTAATTACCCAATAACCCATTGCATAATTATTTTGAACAAGTGGCTGGCCGCGTCCCGTTTTTTTGTGTTCTTGTCATTCATACTTTATCACCTTGCCATAAATATATTGCCCAAAATAGTGTACTCAACAGCAGGTACCACAAACAAACACCTCATAAGCTTAATTTAATTTTACCATGAATGACTCGAATTTGAAAGAAGAAAAACCCAAATGGCCCTAAATGGCCCTAAATGGCATTAAATGGCATCTTGTCGTCTTGTATTCTTCACTCCAATCGGCTATGATATTATTATCCTAAAAAAAGCGGGGTGTCTTAATGATTCGTGAGTCTAATTGCCGACATGTTTAAACATGACCTGACAGGGTTTGTTTATGTTGGAATTGGGCTGGCGCAGTCAGAGGGCACGTTCGGATAGTTTACTTGTGCTTTTATATGCGTTTATAGTCCTTTCCGACAAGGAAAGGGTTTTTTATTATGATATTAGCGTCACGCTCTGGCTGGAAAATATGGAAAATACGAATCCTTGTGTTCCTAATCAGCCAGAACCTTTCTCTGTTTGGCTCATCGGTAGTCGGATTTGCTATCCTATGGCATATTACGCTGGAAACCTCCTCCGGTTTATGGTTGATGATTTTTACGCTCTGCTCCTTGTTGCCGCAGGTGCTTATTTCGTTGTTTGGCGGCGTTTGGGCCGACCGTCATAACCGGAAACATCTTATTATGCTGGCCGACGGGTTCATCGCTCTGGCGACTCTCGC
Organism: Peptococcaceae bacterium; assembly: GCA_009782825.1. Classification (GTDB taxonomy): domain Bacteria; phylum Bacillota; class Desulfitobacteriia; order Desulfitobacteriales; family Syntrophobotulaceae; genus WRJI01. Next base: position 43,612 of record WRII01000001.1, on the reverse strand, counting down.
TCTGGCAGTTTCCTTTCTGTTCGGATTTCGCAGAATGGAGCTTCTGCTCATCGCCTCAGGGGTACGCTCTCTCGGAGCAGGCGTTCAAACCCCCGCTGTCAGCGCGATTTACCCGCAGCTGGTACCCAAAAAACATCTTACCAAGGTGCAGGGCATCAATCAGACATTAGGCTCGGCCTTAACCCTGTTATCTCCGGCAATAGGCGGCCTATTGCTGGGGACAGTCGGCATTGTGGGCGCGTTCTTTGTTGATGTGGCAACCGCGGCACTCGCCATTCTGGTGATGAGCCGCATTCATGTGGAGCATCCGCCTGCGGTCAACACTAAAAAATCAGTATGGAAAGATATCGGCGTGGGTGTTTCATACATTTGGAGGCACAAGCGGCTTTGCAGGCTTATCATTTGCGTCCTGTTTTCTTTTCTGTTCATTACACCGGCGTTTGTATTGACGCCTTTGATGATCGAGCGCACATTCGGCAATGAAGTATGGCGGCTTACAGTCAATGAACTCGTGTGGTCGGTCTCGTTGATAATCAGCGGAATATTCGTATCCGTAAAAGGTAAGTTCCATAATAAGCCGCGATCAATTGCGGTCTGCATTGTGGGTTTTGGCATAACGTTCGGGTTGCTGGGCGTATCGTGGAACTTCGCGTCCTTTCTTGTATTTATGGGAACAGCCGGCTTCTTTTGGCCGGTACTGTCAACAGTCCAAAGCGTTTTTGTTCAGGAAACAGTCTCTTTGGATATGCTGGGGCGGGTGTTTTCAGTGATACAAATCATTATGATGGGGGCTGTGCCAATAGCCATTCTTTTCTTTGGTCCGCTGGCGGACGTTATACGAGTGGAGACCCTCCTTCTGATAAGCAGTGTGCTGCTGGCGATTGTGGGCTTTCTATATGGAGTGAGCGAAAGGCGCAGAGGTTGAACCTCGTTCCCGGCAGCTTCATTTCAAACAAAGGTTCCCGCCATTCCGACGGGAACCCTTCTAACGCGGGCTACGCCCGCAAGTGGTCAGTATTGGATTTTCTTATTCTGACCACTGTTTACTAACCACTGACCACTTGCGGGCGACCTCTTTGGCCTCAAGAAAATTTATTCCCCTGATCGCTTGCCCCTATCCTGCTTATCGCCCGCTTGAGAGCCGCTTCAGCCCGGATCAAGTCGATATCGTTGGCATCTTTCATGCTCATAGCGACCTTCAACCGTTCCTCAGCCCGGGCTTTCGCGTCCTCGGCCCGAAAGCAATCGATGTGTTCAGCCAATTCCGCTGTTTCTGCCAGAAGCGTAACTTGATTGTGAGACACCTCGACAAAACCGCCGGAAACCGCCATTTTCTTGACTTCATCATGAAGAGTGTAGCGTACCACACCGCAAGCTACCGAAGACATGAGCGGAGTATGGTTCGGTAATATGCCCAGCTCCCCTTCGGTTCCGGGCAAGACAACAAACTGGACATCCTCAGTCAGGACGGCTCCCACCGGCGAAACCACTTGGAAAAAAAATGTTCCCGCCATGTTTACGCCCCCAAACTTTTGGCGTTTTCCAGCACATCCTCAATGCTGCCGGCGTATTCGAAGGCTTTCTCCGGCAGAGTATCATGGCGCCCCTCACAGATTTCCTTAAAGCTGCGCACGGTATCCTTGACCTCCACATATTTCCCCTTCATGCCGGTGAACGCTTCAGCCACAAAGAAGGGCTGCGAGAAGAATCTTTGGATCCGGCGGGCCCGGTTGACCAGGAGTTTTTCATCTTCACTGAGTTCATCCATGCCCAGAATCGCGATAATATCCTGCAGCTCTTTGTACCGCTGGAGAATTCTTTGAACCTCACGGGCCACAGTATAGTGTTCTTCCCCAACAATGGCCGGCGACAGAATCTGAGATGTGGAGTCCAACGGATCCACAGCCGGGTAGATGCCGATTTCTGCAATGGCGCGGCTCAAAACGGTCTTGGCGTCCAAATGGGCGAAAGCCGTGGCCGGCGCCGGGTCAGTCAGGTCATCGGCAGGCACGTAAATGGCCTGGACGGAGGTTACAGAGCCGCTCTTTGTGGAGGTGATACGCTCCTGCAGGTGGCCCATTTCCGTCGCCAAGGTAGGTTGGTAGCCCACGGCGGACGGCATACGGCCCAGCAGCGCCGACACCTCGGAACCTGCCTGGGTAAAGCGGAAAATATTATCGATAAAGAGAAGTACATCCTGATTCTGAACGTCCCGGAAATATTCGGCCATGGTCAGCCCGGTAAGGCCTACTCTGAGGCGGGCGCCGGGAGGTTCGTTCATCTGGCCGAACACCATGGACATTTTACTAATGACGCCAGATTCCTTCATTTCATTCCACAGGTCATTCCCTTCCCGGGTCCGCTCCCCCACACCGGCAAACACGGAGAGACCGCCGTGGTGGGTCGCAATGTTATTGATAAGCTCCTGAATCAAAACTGTTTTGCCGACCCCCGCGCCCCCGAAGAGTCCTACCTTACCGCCTTTGGCGTAAGGCGCCAGCAGATCTACTACTTTGATGCCCGTTTCCAAAACGGTATCTGTAGTTTCCTGATCGACAAAGGGCGGCGCTTTACGGTGAATCGGCAAGATGGTGTCTGTCGCGAGTTCCGGCAGATTGTCAATAGGCTTTCCCAGGACATTGAACATACGGCCTAGCGTCTCTTCCCCCACGTGGACGGAAATGGGCGCCCCTGTATTCACGGCCTTCGTGCCCCTCTGCAAACCGTCTGTCGAGGACATGGCAATACAGCGGACAGTATCATTTCCCATATGTTGCATAGCCTCCAAGGTCAGATCAATACCTTTGACCTCGTCTTTGACCGTGATGGCACTATAGATTTCCGGCAGGGCGCCGGCGTTGAATTCTACGTCAACTACCGCGCCGGTTATTTGAATGATTTTTCCTTCTTGAGACTGCGCCTGCCCTGTTTTCTGTGCGGGCCCTGGTGCCTGCACTTGCTCAGTTGGCTGCGCCTTAGCTTGCTGCTCTTGCTTGGCTGGCTTTTGTTTAATCGCCACGAAATCGATCCCCCTTTTACAAGTGACACTTGTCAATTGTCATTAGAATACCCTGTAAGCTCTTTTTCTTCCTTCTTGGGTTCACATCCTGTCCCTTCCACATACTTCTACTCCAGCGCCGCCGCCCCGCCGACAATTTCGGAAATCTCCTTGGTAATGGCTGCCTGGCGCGCCCGGTTCATGGCCAGAGTATACTTATCAATCATGCCTTTGGCGTTTTCCGTAGCCGCGTCCATTGCCGTCATTTTCGCCCCTTGCTCGCTGGCCTTACTTTCCAGAAGCGCGCTGTACACCAGTTTATTCAAATAAAGGGGCAGCAGGGTTTCCAGAATGGCATGAGCAGACGGTTCAAAAATATAGTTGTCTATGGGATGGCTCACTTTCTGGCCTTCTTGGGCATCTGCCGCCTGACCCCTTGGGGTCTCCCGAAAACCTTCCCGGTGAATGCTCGCCTGAGTCCAGTGATCGTCCGCATAACCTGTCAAAGAGTCGTCATCGGGTTCAATGGGCAGCAGGCACAACATTGTGGGCACCTGACTCAGAACAGAGACAAAACGAGAATAGACAAGACACACTTTGTCCACAACACCGCTGGTATACAGGTGCACAATCTGCTCAGCTACAACAGCTGCATGATCATAGGACGGGCTGTCTCCCAAATTCATGAACTCCGCCACAATGTCCGCGCCTTGCCGCCGAAAAAAATCCCGGCCCCGGCGTCCCACTGTAATCAGGGAGCAGGTGTGCGTCTCTTTTTTCAAAATCGTCTGCATGGTGCGCTGCAGGTTAGCGTTGTAACCGCCGCACAAGCCCCGGTCGGCTGTGATCAGCACATAGAGGATTTTTTCTACCGGGCGCTTGACAATCAGGGCATTTTCGGCATCCTCGGGTTGGGCCTGGAGCAGCCGTTCCATAACCGCCTTAATCTGTTGGGTATAAGGACGGGACTCCACGGCTTTTTCCTGAGCCTGACGCAGCCGGGACGCCGCTACCATTTTCATGGCCCGGGTAATCTGCTGCATGCTGGTAACGCTGCGGATCCTTCTTTTGATATCGCGTACCCCTTCCACTTACATCACCTCTTTCATCAGGACATAAAGCCCTTTTTGAACTCGGCAACGGCGTCATTCATCTTGGCCATGAGCTCGTCGGATAAGGCTTTCTTTTCCGTGATCTCTGCCAGGATATCGGCATGGGAAGCATGCATATAACGCAAGAATTCTTGTTCAAAGCTTTTGATTTTTTCCAGAGGAATATCATCGATATGCCCCCGGGTGGCTGAAAAGATAACAAGAACTTGATCTTCCACACTCATGGGCACATATTGACCCTGTTTGAGGATCTCCATGGTCTTTTGACCGTGGTTCAACCGATCCTGGGTCGCCTTATCCAAATCCGACGCAAATTGGGCAAACGCCGCCAATTCCCGATAAGAGGCCAAGTCAAGGCGCAGCTGGCCCGCCACCTGTTTCATGGCTTTGATCTGAGCGTTACCACCCACCCGGGACACGGAAATCCCCACATTGATAGCCGGACGGAATCCGGAATAAAACAGGTCGGACTCCAAGAAGATCTGACCGTCAGTAATAGAAATCACGTTGGTGGGAATATAGGCGGAAACGTCGCCGGCCTGAGTTTCAATAATCGGCAGAGCTGTCAGAGATCCGCTGCCTTTTTCCGGGGACAGCTTAGCCGCTCTCTCCAAAAGGCGGGAGTGCAGATAAAACACATCGCCGGGATAGGCTTCGCGGCCCGGCGGGCGGCGCAAGAGCAGCGACAGCTCGCGATAAGCCACAGCTTGCTTGGACAGATCGTCATAGACAAGCAGAACGTGCTTGCCTTTGTCCCGGAAATACTCACCCATGGAACACCCGGCATAGGGCGCGATATACACCATAGGCGCCGACTCGGAAGCTGTGGCGCAGACCACAATAGAATACTCCATGGCGCCGAACTCCTCAAGTTTCTTAACAACGCCGGCGACAGTGGACTGCTTCTGGCCTACCGCCACATAGATACAGATCATATCCTGACCTTTTTGATTGATAATCGTATCCACCGCCAAGGCTGTCTTACCTGTCTGCCGGTCTCCAATGATGAGCTCACGCTGGCCCCGGCCGATCGGCACCATGGAATCGATGGATTTCAGCCCTGTCTGCATGGGTTCACTGACCGATTTCCGATCCACCACGCCGGGGGCTTGGGTCTCAATCGGACGAAACTCAGCAGCGGCGATCTCACCTTTGCCGTCAATAGGTTGTCCCAAGACATTGACCACGCGGCCAACCAGGGCCTCTCCCACGGGCACTTCCACAATGCGGCCCGTGCGTTTGACTTCATCGCCCTCTTTAATTCCTTCATAGGGCCCTAAGATAACACATCCGATATTATCTTCTTCAAGATTCATGGCCATGCCGTAGATGCCGCCGGGGAATTCGAGCAATTCTCCCGATAGGGCTTTTTCCAGCCCATAGACCCTGGCGATCCCGTCACTGACCTGGATAACAGTTCCCACCTCAACAACATTGAGCACGCCTTCATAGCGTTCAATCTGCTGTTTGATAATGGAACTGATTTCTTCAGGACGCAAATTCATTTGCTTAACTTCACCCCTATTCCTGCTTTCAGATGGAAACTTTCCTCAGGTCATTGCGCATTTTGTCCAAAGCCGTTCTGACGGATCCATCCATGACTGTATCCCCAATCTGCAGCCTGGCGCCACCAATCAAGGCCGGATCCACAACCAGGATGAGCCGCACTGTTCCGCCCGTCTGGGTCTCCATGGCTTTTTGCAGACTCTCTTCCTGCTGGGCTGTCAATGCGGTTGCACTGGTCAGACAAACCTCGATAATCCCCCGGGCTGTATCCGCCATACGGGCAAACTCCCTGCCAACCAAGCCCAGCAGGTTCTGCCTGCGGCTCTCAATCAGCAAATAGAAAAAACTCAGCGTGATCCGGGAAAAATCCGCGCCTATTTTTTCCACAATAGCTTTCTTATCCGACAGACCAATGTTGGGGTGATTCAGAATGGTGCGTACCTCCTGGTTCTCCGCCAGGAGAGCTGTGAACCCCTTCATTTCAGCATCGATCTGATCCAAAACCTCCATTTGAGTGGCTAATTCAAACAAGGCCCGGGCATAGCGTCTGGCTAACGCGCCATTTAACATACTCTATCCCCTACCTCTACCTCTTGAATAAATTGATCAATCATGGCTTTCTGACCAGCTGTGTCCAGGTTGTAACGCAAAATCTTCTCCGCCACAGCCACGGAAATATCGGCTACCTGAGCCTGAATCTCCGCCACAGCCTTGGCCCGTTCAGCTTCGATCTGGGTCAAAGCCGCCTTCTTAACCTTTTCCGCCTCGTCGCGGGCCTGCTCCATAATTTCAGTCGCTCTCTGTTCTCCTGCCTTTGTCGCTTTCTCAATCAGAGCCTGAGCCTCCTGGTGGGATTTACGCATCTGTTCCTGGTGCTCCAGCAGGATACGCTCAGCCTCGGCCCGGTCATTTTCCGCCTTAGTCAGCATGTCCTCAATATTTTGACGGCGTTTTTCCATCATATTTGCCAAGGGCCTAAAGGCAAATTTCGCTACAATCCAGACAACAACAAGAAACGACGCAATCATCAGAACCAACGTTAAGTCAAAATCCAAAGGATTTTCGGTAGTTGTAACCTCAAATGCAAGCGCCATAGCGCTTATAACATGGTGCAATCTGGTCCCTCCTCTCTTTGCTGATAGATCTTCGGACCCTCAGATCCTTTATCAACAAAAATCAGGGATTCCCCTTCATAAACACCATAATAATCGCGATTACCCAAGTAAGAAGCGGCAGCGCTTCAATGAGCCCGACACCAATAAACATCGTCCCCCTCAAATCACCCTTCGCTTCCGGTTGGCGGGCTATTCCCTCCAGAGTCTTAGAAATAACACTCCCGTTTCCCAAGGATGCACCCAGAGCAGCAGCGCCGGCGGCAATCCCCGCACCAATCATAGCAGCAGCACCTAAATCCATTTGTGATATCCTCCTTTAAAATAGTAAGTAAAAATATTTCTTCCGCTCACGCGGGAAAGAACCAAAGCATCCATATTTTTAATGATCCTCCGCAACAGCCTGTCCCACATAAGCAATGGTCAATACTGTGAAAACAAAAGACTGGATTGCGCCAATAAAAATACTAAAGGCTATCCAAACAGCCAAAAACGGTATCGCACCCACGGTCCCCCCCACAGCGAGCCAGAGGTTCGCTTGGTGGGCCAGCATCAGCAGCAGGACAACCAGCGTTTCTCCCGCAAAGATATTGCCAAAGAGACGGAAAGCCAGCGTCATCGGCTTGGCAATGTAGTCAATAATGTGGATAGGCAGGAAAAACGGAAAAGGTTCCAGAAAATGCTTGAAAAACTTCCCTTTCTTCGTTTTAATGCCCATGGCAAAAACAAGAATAATCGTCAGCAAAGCCAGCCCTAATGTGACATTCACATCAGCTGTGGGTGACTGTAACGTTGCGTGACCAAAAGCCTGATTGAGCCCACCCGCCGTAACGTTCTTTAAAAGTGGTGCAACAAAATTAGGAACCAATCCAATTAAATTGGAAAAGAAAACAAATACAATCAGAGTCACAAGATACGAGAGCAGTCCGGCTGCTTTCTTATAATCCATGTTCTCCGCCACAAGACCCTTAACAAAATCAACAATCCATTCCAACAAATTCTGGAATTTTCCTGGCTTCCCGCTGGTCAGCTTCCGTGTCCCTAAGAGAAAAAAAGCCACCAGAATCAGCAAGACAACCCAAGTCATAATCAAAGGTTTGATATGCACCGACAAAAAAGGAATGTCTTCAGAGAACGTCCACTTCACAATTTCCTCCATTCACTTCTCACCCCCTTCCTCTTTTTGTTTCGTTTCCTCCTGAGTTATCCGTAAAATCTCAATTAGGATCGCCCCCAAAATACCGAGGGCAAGCCCAATGACGAGATAAACCAGTCCTTGCGCAAAATAACGTATTATGAAATAAACAAAAACAGCTACCAGACTCCACCGAATTACCAAACTCCTTGTGTACCGCGCCATCATACGAGACATATCTTCCTCAAAAGCCCGGCTCAGATCACGAAATAGCCATTGAAGCTGGCTGATCCCTGTCAAAAACCCGATGAGTCCTCCCCATACACCGTCCTGTCCAGTCAGCAGCGCTGTTGCCGCTGTCACCACCAGCACCCCTGCCATACATAACCCTGTGAGATTCCGGCAATTCATATTCCGCCAAAAATTCTTCTTCATCAGCTCACATCTTATCGCCGGACTCAGATGAGTCGTTGGACTTCATGAATTTCCAGATCCAGAAAACCATATAGGCAATACCAAGAGCCACCCCGACAAAAATAGCAACAAGGGTCCATAGAGGATAGCTGTCAAAGCTATGATCCATCCAGCTCCCCAAGAAATATCCCCCCACCACCAAACCTGCCAGTGCCGCGCTTATGCCTGTTCCTATTGCCGCATAGTGTATCCAAGACAGTGTCTTCTTCTCCATCAGCCGCCCTCGAATGAAAATGGTCCTGCTCATTCAGACATATTATCTCTATTATACCCGTTTGAGGGTGATATGCAAACCACCTCACTCCACACTCCCAAACCGAACATTGCGCTTGCACCCCTTCTCATCCCGGAAAACCGCCCGCCTAATCATCGCGTTCTTAATCATGCGCCCGCAGAGCAAACACGGTTCACTGGCCGCCATCGATCCATCCGCCTCATTTCCGGCAATATAGATCGTCGCATCCTGCATCTTCACAGGATCCCCGGCAATAATCGCATTCTGCTCCGCGTGAACCGCCACACACAGTTCATAACGCTCTCCCGCCGGAATATTGAGCTGCTGCCGCACACAGACCCCTGTATCCACACAGTTAGGCTCCCCCCGGGCCGCCCCATTATACCCCGTACTGATAATGATATTGTCTTTAACAATAACAGCTCCATAATTGCGCCGCCTGCAGGTAGACCGCCGCGCGATAACAGCGGCCAAGTCTAAAAAATACTCATCCCACCCCGGGCGCCGTTTGTTGACAGGATCCGCAGGAGAAGGCCCCTTGGGGTTGGACAGTTGTGCACGCGCAGATTGGATCTTCGCAGATTGAGTCTTATCTATAGACATCTCTTTAGCCTCCAAGCATCATCATCACCCATTCACTCGTCACTGTACAACGGATATCCGCTGCTCAGCTCCGCCACCATACCCTTCGCCTTCTCCTGCCGGCCCGCATCCTCCGGGCTGTCCAGAGACGTCGCCACCACTTCAGCAATACGCCCCATCGCCTCCTCCCTCATGCCCCGGGTTGTCACAGCAGCGGTTCCCACACGGATCCCACTCGTCACCATAGGCCCTTGGGGGTCAAAAGGAATTGTATTCTTATTTACCGTAATTCCAACAGCATCCAGCATGGTCTCAGCCCGCTTGCCCGTCATCCCCTTGCTGCGCATATCCAAAAGCATCAAATGATTATCCGTCCCCCCCGACACCACGCGGAACCCTTTTTCCGCAAAAGCCCGCGCCAGCGCCTTAGCATTTTTCACCACCTGCTGCTGATAAGTCTTAAACTCAGGCCTTAGTGCCTCCCCAAAAGCCACCGCCTTCGCCGCAATAATATGCATCAACGGCCCCCCCTGGGTTCCCGGAAAAACAGCCTTGTCAATCTGCTTGGCAAATTCCTCCCGGCACAGGATCACCCCACCCCGGGGCCCCCTCAAAGTCTTATGCGTTGTCGTCGTAACAAACTGGGCGTGAGGCACAGGACTCGGATGCACCCCCGCCGCCACCAACCCGGCGATATGAGCCATATCCACAAACAAATACGCTCCCACCTCATCCGCAATCCCACGCAGCCTCTCAAAATCAATAAACCGCGGATAGGCGCTGGCCCCCGCCACAATCATTTTCGGGGTGCGCTCCACAGCCGTGCGGCGCAGCGCCTCATAGTCCAGCCTCTCCGACTCACGCTCCACTTCATAAGCCACAAAATTAAAATAAACCCCCGAAATATTCACCGGACTGCCATGAGTCAGATGTCCGCCATGGGATAAATTCATGCCCAACACCGTATCCCCCGGCTTCAGCATAGCGAAGTAAACCGCCATATTCGCTTGAGCCCCCGAATGAGGCTGAACATTGACATGCTCGGCGCCAAAAAGCTTTTTCAGCCGGTCCCTGGCCAAGTCCTCCACCACATCCGCCCATTCGCACCCTCCATAATAGCGTTTGCCCGGATACCCCTCGGCATACTTATTGGTCAGCACCGACCCCTGAGCCGCCAACACCCCGCGGCTGACAAAATTCTCCGACGCAATAAGCTCAATCTTATTGCGCTGGCGCTTCTCCTCCTGCTCAATAGCTTGTGCGACCTCAGGATCCTCAGCGCTTAAGTATTGTAAAATCGTATCCATATTATTCGATCTCCCTTCTATCATTCTCTGAGCGAGCGCCCTGTTCTTTTCTGGATTGAGTATTAAAAAATATACCTATAACAGCTGCCCATGCTATTCCGGCAAAAACACCGGATATGACGCCAGCTAACAGACCCCACATCAGTGAAAAAATGACCCCTATGCCGACACTGAAAGAGATCCCATTCAAAACCAAGGATCTTAGTGATCGTTTCAAACTTCTACCCCTCCTCTCATCTGCAAAATAGACTCTCCGACCACAAGTATCCTTTCAGGGTATCCGGTGCAAGAAAGGGTCTGGTATATCAAAGCATATGTTTTCATTCTGTTTTCTCTGTTTTCTCTGTTTTCTCTATTTTCTCCATCTTATCTATCTTCTTCACCCGCGCCACATGGCGCCCCTGCTCAAACTCCGTCGACAAAAAAATATCGACCATCTCTAAAGCCAGTTCGTCATCCGTCACCCCTTCTCCCAGAGCTAAAATATTCGCGTCATTATGCAATCGTGACATGCGGGCCATATAAACATTCATACACAACGCCGCCCGAATTCCCGGAACCTTATTAGCCGCCATGGCCATACCATTCCCCGTCGTGCACACCAGAATACCAAAATCCGCGCGGCCATCCGCCACAGCCCCAGCCACGGGATAGGCAAAATCCGGATAATCCACAGACTCCAAGCCATGAGTTCCGCAGTCCTCCACCTCAATATCCCTCAGGCGTATGTACCCCTTAACAATCTCCTTCAGGCGAAACCCGCCATGATCCGCACCCAGCACCACACGCATGGGCATATCCCTCCCCTCATCCTTCCTCAAGATCCTCCTCACAGGCTTCTTCAAAGTTTGGGGCCATACTCCGCAGGCATTTCTCCAACAGCGCCGCACATTCCTCATATCGATCCATGCCGCCGCCCCAAGGATCAGAAATATTGGCCGCCATATCCTCCAGCACAGCAATCTCGCTCAACAAATAAACCTTATCCGCAAACTCCGGCCCCAGCCGCCATACTAAAGCCTGTTGGGCCGTGGTCATAGTCACAATCATATCAGCGTCTCCCACCATCTCCATCGTCAAACGTTTGGCACAGTGCCCGCTCAAATCAATGCCGCGCCTTTCCATAACAGCTATAGCCGGGGGGCTCGCCGACTCCCCCTCAAAAGCATCAATTCCCGCTGACTCAACCACAATGTCCGAAGCAAATATATGGCTCGCCAATGCTGCGGCCATTGGACTCCGACATGTGTTCCCCGTGCATACAAAAAGGAGTTTCATAGGTGTATCCTCACTATACATAATGAGACTAAAGATAATGATATTTTATTATGGGGCAGAATGCAAATCGCGCTGCATATCAGGGCGTACCAATTACGTTGCGGCTCCTTGGGTGTTGTGTTATTATGACACTATATAATACAAATTCATTTGTGACATTGGCTATGTGAACCAGAGCTGCATGAACTAAGTTGGAAAAAGAGTGTCGAATACAGGAGAAAATATATGGGCCATAAAAAAGACCTCAGCGAATGGATTGGAGATATTACGCAAGAAATTATTCATCATAAAGACCCCTCTCAGCTAAAAGCTATCGGACGTGATATACGCGATGCCGTTATAAAAAACATTACCCATAAAAAGAATGAGCCGCCCCCAGACACATTCCATGAACCGCAGCAAGACAGCCACACCGCGCCGGCGCATGCGTATGCGCCCACAGCTACAGCCGCGAAAATCAGCCGTGAGCCAAAATGGTGGATGGGGCTTCCCACCCTTGTGCTCAGCATATTGGGCCTTATCATCTTCGGCCTGGCGGCGATCACGCTGGGGATATTGTCCGTCGCTATCCCTGCCTTTGGAAATCTATTTGGGGTTCTGTGTGCTGTTTCTACCCTCCCCGTACTGCTGTTTGTGTTTTTAACCGTTAATGGAGTCAGCAAGAGAAGACTCGCCTTACGCACACGGCAAATCATTTCTCTTATGAAAGAAAAAAGCGTGCGCACGCTAGATGAGATTACAAGCATTACAAGGGAGACTTCCAAAACCGTTAAAAAAGACATACGCCGAGCCACAAAAAAGCATATGCTGTCGGGTGTTCGCATGGATGATCAGGAAACCTGCCTTATCTACGGCGAAGAAGCGTACCGGTTGTACCGGGAGAGTGAACAGAACCGACAAGAACACGAGGCTGCCGAGAAGGAGCGGTTGCAGCGCATGAACACCCCGGAACTAGCCAATTTAGAAAGCTTTAAAACCCAGAAAATAGAAGTTCTGCGGAAGATCCGAGCCTGTCACGACGCCTTTCCCGATTCCGATATGAGTGAGAAGCTGAGTAAACTTCAGACTATTATCGAGAAAATCTTTATCTATGTGGAAACCCACCCCAAAAAGCTGCCGTTAACACGCAAGTTTACCAGCTATTATCTTCCCCTTACCCTAAAACTCGTGGACAAATACCAACAATTTGACAGAATGGATGCAGAAAGCGCCAGAAATACAAAAAAGGACATTGAAAATGCCCTGGACACCGTTTACAGTGCTTTTTGCACCCTGCTGGAGCACCTCACAGAGGAAGACGTTCTTGACGTCAGCACCGATATAAAAGTATTGGAGACCATGCTGGCCCAAGAAGGCCTCACAGGACAAAAATTTGATATTGGAAAAGGAGCCGGAATATCATGAGTGAACACAATCATCTAGAGCTCATCCTTGATCAGACACCCACACTGGTTCTCAGCTCCGACCCACCCTGTTCCGTCCCAGCCAACCCGTCCACCCAAGCCACCCCAGCCACCCAAGCCACCCCAGCCAACCAAGCCGTCCCCATCGCCGTTTCCCTCGATCCCGACTCCAATACACTGGCAGAGCGGGCCCGCCTTACGCCGGGGGAACAGAAACAAGTGGACGACTTTGCCCATAAAATAGACCTCAGGGATTCAGGCATTATTTTGCAATACGGAGCAACCGCCCAGAGAAAAATGACCGTTTTTTCCGAAAACACCCTTGCCAGTGTGCGCTCCCGGGATCTGGGAGAAGTGGGCGACATGCTTTCCGGGTTGGTCGTCCAGCTTAAAAGTTTCGACGTCTCCGCCGAGGAAAAATCCGGCCTGTTTGGCCTTTTCAAAAAGACCTCCAATAAAATAACGGCCATGAAAGCTCGGTATGCCTCCGTGGAAAACAACGTAGGCCAAATCACGACCACATTAGAAAATCACCAGATCACGCTGATCAAAGATATTGCCATGCTGGATAAACTCTATGATCAGAACGTCGTCTATTTCAAAGAACTGACGATGTATATCCTTGCCGGGAAACAAAAACTTACCGAAGCGGAAACCACTGAACTCCCCGCCCTAAAAGAGCGGGCCGCCGCCAGCGGACTGCCGGAAGACGTCCAGGCCGCCAACGACTTTGCCAACCTCTGTGATCGTTTCTCCAAGAAACTGCACGATCTGGAATTAACCCGCGCCATCTCCATTCAAATGGCGCCGCAGATCCGCTTAATTCAAAACAACGATGTTTTAATGAGTGAAAAAATACAGTCCACCCTCATGAACACCATTCCGCTCTGGAAAAGCCAGATGATCCTCGCTCTCGGTCTGGCCCATTCCCAACAGGCCGCGAAAGCCCAACGCGAGGTCACAGACATGACCAACGCGCTTCTTCTGAAAAACTCCGAAGCCCTTAAGACCAGCACGATTGAGACCGCGCGGGAAGCCGAGCGCGGAATCGTCGATATAGAAACCCTTAAACACACCAACCAGAATCTTATTGATTCTTTGAGTGAAGTCGTCCATATTCAGAAGGAAGGACGTCAGAAGCGCAGAGAAGCGGAAGCGGAATTGTCCCGGATCGAAAACGACCTCAAGCAGAAGATACTGGAATTGCTCGCCCCTTAGAGCCCCTTAGAACAATGTTATTGACAACGCAATACATTATTAGTACAATTTTGTGTAAGGGGTGATGCTAATGAGAACAACAAGTGTGACAATCCGCATAGACGAAATGCTAAAAAAACAAGCGGAAATACTCTTTGATGACATGGGAATGAACATGACCACTGCCATGACTATTTTTATTAAAGCTGCTGTAAAACTTGGCAAAATACCATTCGAGATTTCCGGTAATACACCAAATGCTGAAACAATAGCGGCAATGGAAGAGGCTGATTCTATTAGCCGCGATCCGAATACAAAGGTATATCTTACTTCAAAGGAACTTTTTGAGGAACTGAGATCTGAATGTTTTGAGAGCAGGTTCCATCTCCATCCCTTCTAAGGCGGGCTGCGCTCGCAGCCCAATTTATCTTTTATTTCTCACTGCAACCATATCTGCTATTGTCCCCAGAGCCATTCCCACACACAGTCCTATACTTATAGAAGCCCCATCCCCAACGGCCGCTCCAACGCCCGCTCCCAGCACCATACCCACACACATATACATTCCATTATTATTCTTATTATGATCTTTTTTCTTTTCACTCACCTTATCTTGTTCCATCTCCATCCCTCCTCTCCTATAGTAACTTACAGACGCGAAGCGTCAACAAAAAGCAAGAAAATCCAATACTGACCACTGACCACTGATCACTGACCACTTGCGGGCGTAGCCCGCGTTAGTTCTAAGAGTAATAAACTTGGAATACTGCAATCCTCACATCATCATCGGCTGCACCATAGATCCCCACAACAGGAACAGTGCGGGAACCCATAACAACAGCACCATAACACCAGATATCATCCATACAACATAATGGACAATTGTCCATTTTTTCAGGAACTTTGTGATCACTATGAGGAACAGTGGTATGCTGAACAAATAACTCCCTGCTGGAAAGAGCATCAGGCTTCCTGCTGTAAGCAGGACAAGCACCCCCATGAGAACAACTGAGAGAGTAACTTTCAGCTGCCCCCGTTTTTCCTGCACCGCCCCAAAAACCAATGCCAAGACACAAGCTGCAATGCAAAGGATATGTGACATCAAAGCGTTCATCAACACCATGACACCTGGCAAAAACGGAAAATATACAGCTTCTGATGGAGATTCGCGCAGCTCGTCCAAAGAATTATGGGCAGCATAGTCCGCAAGAGCGAGAATTGTCTGTATATAGTGCCATGCGGTGGAGGAATTCAGATTTTCATATGAGTCTGTCGGCATATGATAATGCTCCATACCTTCAGCCGCCGCGAGATTAATACCCTTATATCCTTCGCCAATAAAAGGAGTTAAATCCGAATCTTTGTTGGGCATCATTCCATAAACAGCCGCCGCCCAAGAAAATCCTATCGGTTTTGCGCCGGACTTTTTTACAGTTTCAAGCAATGGATATGCTTTGAGTGACGTTTCAAATAGCACAAGACCTCCTCTTGTTCCGCCGGCCTCAATGTTAATCACCATATCAATTTTGTCTTTGAGCTCCGGATGTGCCTTGACAAATTTCCACGCTCCCAACATTGCCATTTCCTCCCCGTCGGTAAAGAGAAAATAAATGTCGTTTTTCAAGCCATTGTTTTGCCCTTGCGCCCTCATGGCCTCCAGCATAACGCAAACACCCAGCATATCGTCCGCCGCGCCAGGGCCGGTGTCTACACTATCATAATGAGATACAAACATTACGCCTCGTTCTGTTTCCGATGCGTCCAGCTTGACCAGAATATTTTGCAGCTCTAGAATTCCGTCTTCTCCAGCCTTCCTGGCGAACCAATCGTCCAAGCTATATATATCACAGTATGTCTCAATCCATCCTCGATTCTGCTCCCACCATTCATCCCTTGTTGTATTATGAAAACGCATTTCTGCATCAGCGATCTCCGACGCCGTGTATGGCGCGTCTTCAACAATTGGGGTCAACCCCATAGCTTCAATCTCAGCGAGAAGCTGCGCTCGGACAATTCTAATTTCGTCTGATCCGCTACGGTGTGGGTTTTGCGCCATTCTTTGTATGTTTTCCATCATCCGCTGGTATGCTGGATATTGGAGCGACGCCTCATCCACACGCGGAGGCTTCATTTGCCAGATCCCTAGAATTATGCCGATTGCTAAAGTAATCACAATGAGCGAAAGATTAAGAATCGTTTTTTGGGTTTTGTTTATCTTCATGTGTTGTTATCTCCCTCGGTTTTGGTTCTTATTTTACTATCTTACCATGATTTTTCCATAATCCGTTGATGATCTGATTCTGCATTTATTTGATATAATGATGGTTTTATTTTTAGATGCAGAAAATGAACCTGAGACTTCTTCTTCATATAGCAAATTTCCAACATCAATTTCAATATCCCCATTACGAGTATGTATCTCGGTTTCTGACGTATCTGGTTCCTCTTTGCTTAATAAGAGATTGACATTTCCCATATCTGTTACTATTGTTGAATTTCCCGTGAAACGAATATTGTTAGCTGTGATTCCGCCCGTATTAGTTTTCAGTTTGAACCTCCCCTGCAGTCCATCAGCTTTGATATAACCCACATCCATTTCCATATCAAAATTTTGGATTTGCTTTGGGATGCTAATTTGGACATCCGCTGATATATTATATTTTGAAATGTTTTTATTCAACCATTCCCATATGCTTTCCTCACTGTCCTTTTTATTGATACGCAACTCCAGAACTTCTTCATTGGTTTTTATTGATAATTTCGTTTCCTCAACTATTTTATCTAAATCGCTCTTTGTGGCCGCAGCTGCTCTATATTCAACTTTTACAATAACAGTATTGCTGTTATGATACGAAACGTCCAGATTTCCCACTTTGACAGAAAACAAACGGAGAAAAAAAGCTTCTTGTGATTGACGAATTCCCTTATATGTGTAAAGGCAATCCATCTATTCCGTCGCTGCTGCAGAATCTTTGGGACGAAGCACTTAAAGATCAAAATGTTATGGTGATCCTTTGCGGCAGTGCCATGCGTTTTATCGAAAAAGAACTCCTGTCCGAAAAGAAACCTCTCTATGGCCGTGCTACTGGGATTTATAAAATGAATGAGATGCCGTTTTATGATGCCATACAATTCTTCCCAAATTATTCTGATGAAGATAAAATTCTTGCTTTTTCTATTTTGGGAGGGATTCCACATTATCTTCTGCAGTTTGACAGGCACCTTCCTCTAGGCGAAAATATTGTCAAAAACATCTTGACAAAAGGCTGCGTTCTCTACAGCGAGGTGGAGTTTTTGCTGCGGCAGGAGCTGCGGGAGGTCGCTCTTTATAACACAATTATTAAAGCGATTGCCCTTGGCAATACACAGTTGAATACTATCTATACCAAAACGCAAATTGATAAAAATAAAATTAGCGTCTACCTAAAGAACCTCATTGAGTTAGAAATCATCGAACGTGAATTCTCCGTACTGTCAGGTGAAAAGGAAAAGGTAGCGGCGTCACGGGGGCTATACCGTATTACGGATAACTTTTTTCGTTTTTGGTTTGCGTTTGTCTTTGTTTGTCTGTCGGATTTGGAAGCGGGAGATGCCCAAGGCGTTTATGAGCATTTTGTAGAACCTGCCTTAAATGAATTTGCGTCGCCTGTGTTTGAATGTATATGCCGGGATTTTCTCCGAAAACAAAACCGGGAGGGAAAACTGCCGTTCCGAGCGACCAAAATTGGACGCTGGTGGGGCAAAACATCCGGAATAGAAACGGAAATTGACATTATGGCTGTTGACAGGAATGCGAAAAACTTTTTGCTTGGCGAATGCAAATTTCGAAATTCCGAATTTTCCTATGGGGATTTTATTAAACTTACTGAGAAATTTGCGATTCCCAAGGCCAAGCCATCCTGTTATGTATTGTTTTCGAAATCGGGATTTTCGCAGAGCCTGTGGGAAGAGACAACAAAAAAGAATACCCTCAAACTTTTCTCTCTGGAGGATATCATAAACGGATAAAGTAATAGCCGAAGAGGATATAGGCGTTTTAGGAAGCCATAACGCTATAACATCATTTCATCAGCGCAATTTCTCCGCCAAACGGCGGGCAATCTCATCGAGAAACTCTTCCGACGTCACAGACCGCGGGGAACTGCCATCCTCCACCAGCCCCACCAAGTCCTGGGTCATAATCCCGGCATTCAACGTCTCCAAAGACGCAGCTTCCAGCGCGTCCCCATAAACTGTCAAATCCCCGATACCGTCCAATTCCCCTCTTTTGCGCAGAGCCCCACTCCAGGCAAAAATGGTGGCAATGGGATTGGTCGAGGTCTTCTCTCCTTTAAGGTGGCGATAGTAGTGTCTCGTCACGGTTCCATGGGCCGCTTCGTACTCCACCGGGCCGTCAGGGGAAACCAAAACCGAAGTCATCATAGCCAAAGAGCCAAAGGCTGTAGAAATCATATCGCTCATCACATCACCATCATAGTTTTTGCAAGCCCAGACAAATCCGCCTTTGGATCTCATGACCCGGGCCACCGCGTCGTCAATGAGCGTGTAAAAATACTCCAGTCCCAAAGCGTCCATCTGTTCCTTGTAATGGGCATTGTACTCATTCTCAAATACTTCTTTAAAAAAGCCGTCATAGACTTTAGAAATGGTATCCTTGGTGCTGAACCACAGATCTTGTTTCGTATCCAAGGCATATTGGAAACAGGATTTGGCAAAGGAGCGAATAGAACGTTCCGTATTGTGAACCCCTTGCAGAATAACTGATCCCAGACCCGTCATATCAGCCATACCCGTCATATCAGTCATATCCGCCATATCAGTCATATCCGTCATATCCGCCATATCGGCCGTGCTCTCAGATGTCTCACAAATCACATGCCGCTGTGTCTCTCCGTCTTTGCCCTCAAAAACAAGGCAGGCCGTCCCGGAACCGTTCACCACCATTTCCACACCCTTATACACATCGCCATATGCATGGCGGGCAATGGTGATGGGAGCCTCCCAGTTTTTTACTACAGGTTTGATTTTGTCAATTGTGATCGGAACACGGAAAACAGTCCCGTCCAAAATCGAGCGAATAGTTCCGTTAGGACTCGCCCACATCTTCTTCAGCTGAGGATATTCCTCCATACGCTGAGCGTTGGGGGTGATGGTGGCGCACTTGACAGCCACACCGTACTTTTTTGTGGCGTTGGCCGCGTCAACGGTTATTTGATCATCCGTAGCGTTGCGGCTCAGAAGCCCCAAGTCATAATACTCAACCTTCAGGTCAACATGAGGCAAGATCAATTTATCTTTGATCATCTGCCACAGGATCCGCGTCATCTCGTCGCCATCCATTTCTACAAGGGGCGTCGTCATGGGAATTCTTTGCATAGGTTCCTCCTACTTTTTATCTAGAATCTTGCGCAGCTCGTTAAGGTCTTCCTCGTTGATGGCTCCGCTGTTATTTAATGCTGTGACCATGCTGGCAATGGAATTGCCATGCATTTTCTCCAAAAAATCGCGGCTCTCCCGCTCCAGGTATTCATCCCGCGTGAGAGTCGTTGTATAATAATTAGTACGTGTGGAGCGGTCGCAGTAGACAAACCCCTTTTCGCAGAGCCGGGCCAAGGCTGTCATCACAGTGGAAAGAGCCCAGGCGCGGCCTGTGAGGTGATCCAGAATGAAGTTGGAGGTCAGGGGTCCTCCTCCCTCCCAAATAATCGCCATGATTTCCATCTCAGCCTCGCTCAGCTTTGGCTCTTTCTTTTTTCCTTGGGTTGGCATGGTTAAAATCACCTCCGGATTGGCAATGGATAATATTATTGTTTCTGTATAATGAGATTATATAAGTGTGATTTTTGTTTGTCAAGTTTCCCCATTAACAAAATTTTGAGATTTTCTTGAAGTTTTAATGATGTTTTTTAAAGTGGGCTGTGTGAAAATAGAAAACAGAAGGAAGTTATATGAATTCTCAGTAGATATTTAGTAGATATTTAGTAGATATTTAGAGAAAGGGGAGTGCAAAAATTATATGCATGGCACAGAATATGAAAATTTCTGGTATGTTTTGCTTGTGCGAACTATAATGGTCAAAGGAATCTAGACAGCAAAACCGCCCCATAAAAGATATGTGGTAAACTGAACCCATGAAGAAAAAATACACACCAGAATACAAAGCAAGAGTTGTACTCGAACTTCTCAGGGAAGAAGCTACGATCAATGAAGTGGCCAGCAGAAACGACGTACATCCAACCCAGCTAAGACAGTGGAGAAAAGCCGCAATTGAAGGGATGCCCGAACTGCTTGGGGACAAGAGAAGAAGGGATATTCTCATAAAAGAGCATGAAGAGGTAGTCAAGGAATTATATGCTCAAATAGGCGAACTGACCGCAAAGTTTAACTGGCTGAAAAAAAAATCTGGAATTGACGTATAGTCGGGAACAAAGGATGGTGATGATAGATCCTCTGGACAGCGAATACAGCATATTGTCCCAATGCGATATGCTCTCGCTGAACCGGAGCAGTCTGTACTACAAGAAACGGCCTGTATCGGCCAAAAAACTGGCAATTCTGAACGCCATGGATGAAATCTATACGGAAAACCCCGTATATGGTGCAAGAAGGATCAGAGAGGAGTTGTTGAGACAAGGTTATAAGATAAGCCGCCCTACGGTAGCCAGATATATGCGAATACTCTGTATTGAGGCGATTTACCCGAAGCCCAAAACCTCCGCCCCACACCCCGAGCACAAGATATATCCATACTTGTTGAGGAATGTGACAGCCTCCTACCCCAACCATATCTGGGGCACGGACATAACCTATATCCGTATGCAGAGAGGATTCATGTACCTTGTGGCATACATGGACTGGTATTCAAGGTATGTGGTGTCATGGGAGTTATCGGACACCCTTGAGGATGATTTTGTGGTATATGCTTTGGAGAAAGCATTAGCTACAGCCACGCCTCACATCGTGAATAGCGACCAAGGCAGCCAGTACACAGGGAACAATTATATAAACACTTTGCTCAACAAGGGGGTGAGAATCAGCATGGACGGCCGGGGCCGTTGTATGGATAATATCTTTACGGAGCGGCTATGGAGAACAGTCAAATACGAAGACATCTACATTAAGGACTACGATACACCAAAAGCACTTCGCAGGGGTCTTAACGAATATTTTATCAAATACAACACCAAGAGGCTCCATCAGTCCCTCGGTTACCAGATACCATTTGAGGTATACTGCAACACGGCCAACCAACTTGAAGCTTGAGAGAACGGCCTCTGATCCTAAAACGAAGTCTGTGTCACAGGATGATGAAGAAAGAATGGATGGGAGGTGATGGGAAAGGTACAAACAGTTTAGTCAAAGTCGGGTACTCGGATTCCAAAGCAAGCGCGGCTGTGGATATGTGGATAACATTGCGCTACAGCAACCGCGACAACGAAGGAATACCGTGCAATGTTACCCACATACCCACAGGACAGCGACGACGGCGGGATGACCTTGTTGTTGATAACAATCTCCCCATTTAGAACTAAACTATGTTCATGTACCTTTGGGCTTGCAAGCCGCCGGCAAGCCGGCTCTGGATTTCCACATTACCATAACACCACATTGAAAGGAGTGACCACTATCTTTTATAACCCTAAAAAATTGTCTTGACAAAGGTGGCCACTTTATACATCGAGTGGGAATGATGCTTCATCAAACCACAACTGCTCTCTTTTATCCATAGATGCACTACTTACAATGCGATCTACAGACTTGATTGTCATAATATTATTTTCAATAGAGATGACTGTTCCAATAATAAGAGCGTCATGGTTATTATGCATAAATCTAAATAAAGTATCTGCTGCATTTATATTATTACTACATATTAAAATCAATATGATACTAATAAATAAAATGCGAATAATTTTTCCCATAAACATTACTTCCTTCAGTTATTTCCCAGCAGGACAATTGTAACATTATTTCTTGTTATTACAACCACCTTAATCATACTAACGAGGCTTGTTAGACGTTCTTTTTTTTAATTATGAAGATAGTCACTATGACAAGGCTTACTAGACAGGCACTGCCTCCAATAATATTAATAATATGGTTAGAGTTTTCATTTTGCAGGTTCTCGCTTTGTGGTTCCTCGTTTTGTGAATCAATTAATGCCATTGCCTCGGCATGATTATAAATAACAGTTTCTTCTCCAAGATAATATCTTGTAACGATTTCGCCTCCTCCTATTGAATATTGTGTATATAATCCGCCACTATTCACAAAATCAGTAAGCATAGTCCCTGTTGCCGGACATATGGGGTGCTCTACTTTAAGCGTTCTGAAGTCAGTGCCAGATACCTTATACAATCCATTTCTAATAAAAAGCCCCTTCTCCTTTTTGTGTAATGATACAATAACATGATCACCTACATTAAATCTTTCAGGAGCATAAATAGTAAGCGGAAATGATGCTTCATCAAACCATAATTGTTCTTTATTATTAATAGAGGAAGCGCTTACAATCCTATCAATAGATTTGATTGTCATAATGTTATCTTCGATAGAGGTGACTGTCCCAATAATAAGAGCGTCATGGTCATTATGCATAAATCTAAACAAAATATCTTCTGATGCATTTGCATTATTACTACCTATTAAAAATAAAATGATACTAATAAATAAAATACGAATACTTTTTTTCACTAACATTACTTCTTCCAATTATGTTTTAGTAAGGCAATTGTAACATTATTTTTTAATTACAACCGCCTTAATCATACGTGTAATTATGTGCAAATAATTATGCTAATTCTCTTGGTAGTTAACTATCAAAGGTCGACGGGATAGGCGTAACATATCTCACAAAGCACTCGTTGCCGCCATAATCAACTATAAGCTCCCACATATTTCTGCTAGGGTCATCATTTGTATTTTGGGCCAAGTATATTTGGCTAAAATCATCATTTCCCTTTTTTTCTACAATAATTGCAGAATGAGTATATGTTTCTGGTTTGTCTGGATCAGTTCTAAGTTGAATAATATTTCCTGTAGTCAGATTGCCTGGGACTAGGCCAAAGTATGGGTAATTATTATTATATGCTGTACCTTTGGGTCCATATGCCTTATTGTGCTTATAAAGATAATCCCATAAATGTTCTGCATTTTCCCACGATGCAGATCCTCCTCCCGAACCTGCAAACCATCCTGTACCATTTTCATAAACCATTCTAAACATTCTAGTAATGTTCGTTCTTGTTTGAGCCGCATTGTCTGGCACCCAACCGCCATATCCTGCCCATAGGCATTGAGATACAAAGTTTGTACAATTATTACCATACTGACCATCATCTTTAGTAACCTTATAAAAGTCTGGATGTCTTTTCATAGCATACTCTTTTGCATATTTAACAGCATTGGAAGGTTCATAATCGACAGTTATTGATCTTATATTCATACTACCTTCTGTTCCATTGTCAGGGGTCATAATGTTTGAAGCGTTTCTAAGACTAAGACTTTGATTATGACCATCTTTCACATTTTGCTTCCATTGTTCACCTATTGCTTTGATTTGTTCTATTCCAAATTTTTCGCCTTGTTCCAACCTGAAAACAAGCCCATCATAGAGATCATCTCCGTCGACCTCCATTTTTTCTATTTTCCAACCCCCATTATTTACTAGAGATGTTTTGAATGAGTTTTGAATTCTAGATGCGCCCTCAAGATTAGTAGAATAATTAAATTCACTTATCGTGTCAAATGAGACAATAGCCCTATCATCCTTCATTTCAATACTGTGGTAATTGGTTGATGTTTTATTGTTTAGCCGTTTTAAACCAACTAATGAGTATCCATAGACTCTTATATCTGTGATAGTTTTAATTAGCTCCATTTCTGGAGTATTGGCTATAATATCAGACATATCTTGCATCTCTAAAACTTCTAAAGATTTAGAGTATCTTTCAAAGTGCATCCCAATAACTTTTTTTACCGGATCAACTGGAACTAAGCCTGAGGCAAAGACATATCCTCTTTTGGTCCCCTCCATTGTTGAATATTGAATAAACGAATAATCTCCTGTATTGAGTATTGGCGAACTTAGCCGTGTCACTACTGCCCCTTGGTTAACCGATCCCACCACAGCGTACTTCTCTGTGGGGCCGAAATAGACTGTCAAGAAACCCGCGGGAGTGCAGGACTCTTCTGTATAATCGGGCAGTGCGGGAACATTGTCGGTATCCAGGAGCTGCAGAGAGCTGTTGGACACATACCCTCTTGCTCTGCCGTTTTTGGTGTTGCATTCAATATAGGAGACTGTACTGCCGGTGTGGTGGAGTGCTATATACTCATTGGCGCCGACTGTGCCGGATTTATGTTCGAGGCTGGGGGTGTAATAGACGTTGGTTCCGCTGGAGGCTATCGCTATGGCTAAACCTCCTTCTTTTCGGATCAGTTCGCTGCCTTGAATGTATCCTCTTTTGATCCCTTCGGGGGTACCATTTTCTATAAAGTGCATATTGTTTTCCGACGGGGTGAATTCAGTGACGCCCTCTAATTCCAATATAGTTCCGATTGTCGCGGCTGTCGCTATATTCGTATCAGCATAAAGGGTGGATTGCGGATAGACAAGGTTGTTGTTTCCCTTGAAGGTCTTTGTCACATCCACTATTGAGATGAGGGGATCGATAGTGACTTGAGAAATATCAACATATCCCCGCTTGAGTTTTATTTTGTCTGTCCAGTAACGAATGAAGAAGAAGTTATTTTCTTTGTTGATAACTTGTATTTGTCCTTTTTTGAAAACAGATCCGATGGGGGCATACAGGGTTGTACTGGGTCCTCCATAAACGGTTGCATCTGTATTCATCGTGGCATTCGCATAGTAGTAGTCGTATGCATGGGGATCTTCATAGATATTGGCGGCGCTTGGCTGCATACCCAGGTGCAAATGTATCCCATTGGCGCTGCCTGTTTCTCCGGCGTTGCCGAGCAATGTACCTTCTTGGACTTCGTCTCCCGCTTCAACTTCTATATGATCCAAATGATAATGCAATAGCTTCTTGCCAAGCCGCGGATAGTTGACCCAAATGTATTTAGCGCCGTCGCCGGCGGTACCGCAGCTGATGACGGTTCCCGGTTCTATGGCATAGAGCTCCCAATTTTGTTTGTGAGTTCCATAGTCGGTTCCGTTGTGGAATTCGAGTACGTTATTGACTTTGCGATACCCGAAGCCGCTGGTGACATACCAATTTGTGCGTCTAAATATTCTGCTGGCTAATTTGATCATCAGCGGCAACCTCCTCTCCCGTTGTTGGCGTCAGTCACAATGATTTTGGTTTGGATGTTCTCCATACTCATTCGCTCGTCCCTCCTTGAAAATATTTTCATTCTTGATTGAATTTGATGCTGGTGCAATCATGTCTTTTATTGGACTAAACTTGATTAACGAAAATTTCCACATGCGTGATGCTATATCGTTAAATGTGAATTGCTCAATATGTTTAGATATGTCAATATCAGTGCTTTTTCCACTAGATATTCAATATTTTACATCAAGAATATTTTTTTGTCAAGTCTGTTCCATATGATCCATTACAGCCTGCTGTCAAGTGCCGTGAACGCGAATATCTCCGCATCATCTACGGACCTGAGTATATGCTGAAGGATAATTTGACCCGGCTGAAAAAGCGTTCGTTATCAAAGAAACGCAATCTGGCGCTGAATGAGTTTGCCCTCGGTATGGAGTCGTTGGAACGCTTTGCGCGGAATGAGCCTTTGTATCGGGTGCATGAGTGTGTGTTTGGAGTGCTGGCTTTGGAGAGCGAGCCCGTTGACCCGAGATTGTGATCATCAAGAAATTGATCCGCTTTGGACACTAAGACTCAGGATATCATGGCCCATGCGTACACGAACGCTTTAAACACGAAGTCAATAACCATTTTTATTATTTTAACTCTTGGCGTTTGGTATCACTTTTAATCCGTACTTTTGAATAGCCGGATTTGTGACTTTTTCCAAACGCTCTTTACGTTGTTGGGCTGTCATGTCCTTGGTTTCCTCATAAATAGCAAGGCGGATTTTATTTATGTCTTTCTCAATCGTATTAAGATTCTTCATCTTCAATCACCTCCATGGGGTTCAGAATTTCAACGACACGATAACCGTTCAAGACGTTTATATTCGCGGTTGCGATTTTGGTTTTTCGTTTAACGATATGCTGAAAATTCATGCTGACGACCATATCCAAACCATTGACGGCTGAAATGGCGATATGCAAACCATCGGTTCGATATCTTAGCGGAATAATCCCTTCCGCAACATAAATATCTGCTCAACGTCATAATAGAAATTGAACAATGTAGTTTCCAAATAGATTTTTAGTTTCCGCATATGGTGTTCCCTCCATTTTCTATTATACTCCCATTAACGGATTTTTTAAAATATTTCACCATCTTGATCTTGTAGCCGTGTATTCACAGATTCTTTTAATTTATTAGCTTTGCATGTGTTTCTCGATATACTCGTCGATGCTGCCCCCCTTTGTTTCATAGGACTTGAGGAACCTATCTACAAATGCAAACGGCGTTTTAACTCCTCCGCCATATTTCTGCCTTCAAAGATCAGCAGTGCGGCGAGAGAAAAAAGGCTGCACGCCACACACAGCAGCGACGGGAGAATGATGGTGCTCAACCCGCTCAGCACAAAGAAAGCCGGAATGATTCCATAGAGCATAAGCAGGAAATTGTAAATCATATAAGCTCCCACGGGCATTGTCAGGATGCGGGCCAGGATAGCTGTGACAATCATGGCGGACACAAAGACAATCGGAATGACAAAATCAACTGACCAGCCGTGCCAACCCGTAAAAACATCCCATAAAATGGACAGAATGCCGATAACCGTCACCTGATAGGCCAAGTTTTTCAGAATATTATGCCGCTTACGGATGGCAATGGTCAGGCTGAGCCAGGCACAGGCTACCCCCGCCAGCACAAACAGCGACCAGAACCCCCCTTGAGGCAGCATTCCATTGACAGTCAGAGCAGCAATCACGACAGCCGCCGAGGCTAACTGCAATAGGCGGAAAAGCAGGCTGTGCTTGTGTCTGGCCAGTGGAATAAACGGAAAGGTTTCATATGAGTTCTGATTTTCCCCTGTGAGCGGACTCTGACATAGCGGACATTTTTCCGGGTTGCCCGATACTGATACCGCACATTTTTCGCAAACTTTCATGGTGCACCCCCCATATCCCATATCCCATATCCCATATCCCATATCCCGTATACCATATACCTCTCATGTATGAGGCCAATATTTAGGGGCCGGCGAGGGATAAAGCCATCCCCAAGCCATCCCCTTAGGGGCCGGTGGGCTCTTTTTTAAAATGATTAGCGGTTATTTCCACAGCTATTCCCATCTGGCTTAACTGCCGGAAAAAACTGCGCTGGATATCCGTGCTGACCAGGGGAGACGTAAAACTGATATTCATCGTATTTTCATAGGAGCACAGGCAAACCTGAAGGGTTTTTGTGCTGGAAAAAACATCAAACAGCCTGATATAGGGCGCCGCCTCCGGCGGCATACGCACCTGGCCTAAATTGGACACTGCGGCGGTAAATTCCCGCGCCGCGAAAGAATAGGCTATGCTCATACAAAAATCTTTCACCACTAAAGGTATCGGGCGTATGAGAAAGTTGCGTTCAAAACGCAGCAGCTTATTCAGACGGGTTTGCAAGTATTCTTCGTTGAGATGCCCGGCACAATATTCTTTGGCGTATTTTATAATCTCTCCTATATCGTCCTTATTCGTCTTGAAATCATATTTTATATTGATGACACTGAAAAAATTCCGCGTGGATTTTGAGTCGAAATAATTGCGCAGATTGACAGGAACGGTGATGACAACAGGCTTTCTCCTGTCACGCACGCTCATCTCGCCATAAATCGCGCGCATCAGCAGCGCGGTTATCAGGATGGTTGCCGACGTATCATATTCCCGGGCCTTGTTCAATACCGCCTGAGCGGAAACGCTTCCTTCTATGATATTCAGGCGCCATTCAGCTTCTTTGGGGCCCTTAAGCTGCCAGGCAACAGGACTTTTGAACTTGCTGGCGGATTTCTTCTGCCGGTCATAGTATTTATCAAAGCTGTCAGCCATTTTCTGAGTCTCAGAGGCATCATAGTCGATACCAGCAGCTTTGTCCATGGTCTCGGGATGCGCCCGTTTAAGATAGAAGAATATCAGCGTTTTGAGAAACTGCAAAGCGCCTGTTCCGTCAGTCAGGGCGTGATAGACTTCGAGATTGATGCGTCTGCCATACCATGTCACGTCAAAGAGAAGGGTCTTGCGGCCAAGATACAAGGTGTTGCAGGGCGGGATATTCTCCTGGCGCACCAAGGGGCGCAGAGGACTCTGCTCCAGATAATACCAGAACATGCCATTTTTCAGGATGCAGCGAAAGCTGGGAAAATCGTCCATGGTGCGATCCAGAGCTGACTGAAGCAGTTTTTCATCCACAGCCTCCCGCAGTTCACAACTGAAGCGAAAAACTTTCGTGTCTGACTTGCTGCTGGTGGGCGGAAAAATTTTTGCGGCATTATCCAGTTTGTACCATGATTTTTCAGACATATCATTCATGCGGGCCCTCATCCTCCCACAAAAATTGATTGATCAGAGTATAGCTTTCTTTGACTGCCGCAAAGGTGAGCGGCAGGGAGAAATAGCCGTGCAACGCGTCTATCCTGTGCATCCACACAGAGTTGCCTGCCGCTTGGAGTTTGCGGCCATATTCTTCGCCCTCATCCCGCAGGGGATCGTACTGGGCTGTCAGAATCAGTGTGTCCGGCTGGTTAGAGAAGTCATTGGCTAGCAGCGGCGCACAATAGGGACTGTCGCGATCCGCTCCCCGGCAGTATAAATCCATGTAATCGCGAAGGTGTTTGGATGTCAGGATGTAATCTGTCCCATTCTCAGCCACAGACGGGAAGGGAGAGGTTTCTGTGTGATCGTTGTAGGTAGCCGGATAAATCAGAACCTGCCTGTCCACTGTTTTTTCACCTCTGTCACGCATATACAGGGAAACTGCCGCGGCAAGATTGCCTCCGGCGCTGTCTCCCATCAAAGCGATTTTGTGAGAAGAGCCTGATATCCTGTGCCAGCGCATAATGGTCCGGACGGCTTTATAACAATCCTCCAGGGCGGCAGGAAAGGGATACTCCGGGGCGAGACGGTAGTCAACGGCAATCAGGATATGACGGGTCTGCCGGGCTATGATCCGGCAGGTTTTTTCATAAGTTTCCAGATCTTCTGTGACCCATCCGCCTCCATGCAGAAAAATAATGAGGGGATACCCGGCATTGGCCAGGCTTGTAATTTTGCGGCCGACCGGAGAAAAGAGTCTTATGGGAATAGTGCAGCTGCCGTTTTTTATATGCGAGTTCCAGGTCTGATAGGTCAGTCTGAGGCGCGGTTTTTTGGCGATGCGCTGGATCCGGCGTATCAGCTGATAATCGGTCTTGACATCAACAGGGATATTGGATAGGGTTTTTAACGCGGTATGCATATATCTGTTGATGGGCATTTTTTCTCTTTTCACCTCATGTAACGGCTGGCTTGTGAGTCATGGTGTCAGTATAGCATGCTCCAGCTTAATGATCAAAGCCAGGTCATTTCCCATTTCCCATAGGGCCCATAGGGTTATGTGGTGTTATGTGGTTATTTCCCATTGTCTTTCCTACCTCTAAAATGATATAATAGCTCTGTGCCCTTATTCAAAAAATAATTTTATGAGGAGGATTCCTGTGAAACAAACAAAATTCTTTCTGCTTTGTGCCCTTATTCTCTTGGTGGCCCTCTCACTCATCGGATGTAAACAAACTGATGAAATTCTTGTGAAAGTCTATGTAGAGAGCGCACAAGCAACGGCTGCTTCGGAAATGAAAGATTCCGGTGTTGAGGACGTGTTTGAATGGGAAATCCTGGCGAGAGGAAGTTCTGTTGTGTATTCATACAAATACAAGAATGAAGATCAGAATACGCTTTCCAAAGATGAGTTGGACAATCTGCTCGAAAGCCAATCGTCAGTTTATAAAGGTGTCATCACAGAACTCAAAAAGGGAGGCGTACAACATCCCTCCATTATTGTTGAGTTCTCAGATACACAGGGAAACATCATTATTTCCAAAGAATTCAAGGAATAGAGGGATTCATTCATATAGAAAAAATGCCAAAGAACGATCTTGATGGGGCTGCAACAGCCTCATCATTTTAAATTCGCCAGAGTCCCTTATGCCTGTCGTGATTATGAAAATCTGTTATAATAGTGCATATATAATGCCGGATGAAGGGAGGTGACCTTATATGACTACAACAACACTGGAAAGAGGAGGGGTAGATATGGGGTACGAAACAAAAGTTATACTCAAAGCTGTTGCAGAACTTGTTCGAACTTCAAAAAGTGTGGAAGAAGCCTTTGAACGTGTTGTAAACATCGCCAATGCTGAAGGCGTAGTTATTCCGAAACCTGAATCTGAAAAGGAAGCCAAAGATTAATGCGGCTCGGAGGCGGAACACCTATGTACGATCCACGGCAACCCTCGCTTTTTGACAACAGAGATTCCTCCGGCCCTTTGGCCAGCCGTCTGCGTCCGCGGGAGCTGTCAGAATTCTTCGGTCAGACTCACCTGCTCGGCGAGGGCAAGGTACTCCGGCGTCTCATCGAGAGCGATCAAGTCTCCTCCATGATATTTTGGGGGCCTCCCGGCGTGGGCAAAACGACCCTCGCCCGCATCATTGCCGGAACAACTGAAGCTGAATTCATCAATTTCAGCGCCGTCACCAGCGGCATCAAAGAGATCAAAGACGTGATGACCCGAGCGGAACACAGCCGGCGCATCGGGGACAAAACCATCCTTTTTGTGGACGAGATCCATCGCTTCAACAAAGCCCAGCAAGACGCGTTTCTGCCTTTTGTGGAACAGGGCAGTATCACCCTGATCGGCGCCACCACCGAAAACCCTTCCTTCGAGGTCAACTCCGCTCTGCTCTCCCGCTGCAAAGTATTTGTGCTGCAGGCGTTATCCCCAGAGGAACTGATGCAGCTTTTACAGCAGGCGCTGACAGCCCCCAAAGGCTTTGGCAGTCAGCAGATTCATATCACGCCGGAAATGCTTGGCGCCATCGCCGGTTTCGCCAATGGGGATGCCCGGGTCGCCCTGAGTACTCTGGAAATGGTCGTTCTGAACAGTGAGAACTCCAGCGGGGAAGCAGGAACTACCGTAACCCCAGAAATCATTGAGCAATGCATCAATCAAAAATCCCTGCTCTACGACAAAAATGGCGAAGAGCACTACAATATCATCTCCGCCCTACATAAGTCCATGCGCAACAGCGACGTTCACGCCGCTGTCTATTGGCTTGCCCGTATGCTGGAAGCTGGGGAGGATCCGTTGTATGTCGCCCGGCGGGTCACCCGCTTTGCCAGCGAAGATATCGGCATGGCGGACAGCCGGGCCCTGGAAGTTGCTGTCGCAGCCTATCAGGCCTGTCATTTTATCGGCATGCCGGAATGCACTGTCCATTTGACCCACGCTGTCACCTACATGTCTCTCGCCCCCAAGTCCAACGCATTGTATCTGGCCTACGAACAGGCAAAAGGAGACGCTCAGCAGATGATGGCTGAACCCGTTCCCCTGCATATTCGCAATGCTCCAACTCAGCTGATGAAAGACCTTGGCTACGGCAAAGGCTATGTGTATGCCCACGATACCCAGGACAAGCTCACCTCCATGCGCTGTCTCCCAGACTCCCTGGCCGGGCGTCGGTATTATCATCCTACATCCCAAGGGCAGGAAGCTCGGGTGAAGGAACGTATGGAGAAGATTGAGATCTGGCATCAGAAACATGATTGATGATGATTAATTAATAATGATTGATCATGATTGATCATAAAATGAGCAATCATGAAATGATAGGATAGGATTAACGGATAGGATTAACGGATCTTGCGATTCCCCCTGGAACAGTGTAACATAGAGGAAACAATTATGAATATGGGACAACAATTCCCCGGGGAAACATCATCCTGAGATCCCTGAGAGGAAGCAAGTCCCCTTCAAATTTTTATGTTATGAGGAGAAAAACCAATGGCAAAAATGTACTATGATTCCGACGCCAACCTCAGCCTTCTGCAGAACAAAACCATCGCCGTCATGGGGTGGGGGAGCCAAGGCCACGCCCAGTCCCAGAACCTCAAAGAGTCCGGCCTCAATGTCATCGTGGGCCTGCGCCAGGCCAGCCCGCGCCGGCAGCTCGCCGAACAAGCCGGCCTAACTGTCATGACCGTAGCTGAAGCCGCGGCCCAAGCCGATCTGATCCAAATTCTTCTTCCCGACGAACAGCAAGCCAAAGTCTACCGTGAAGAGATCGCGCCTCATCTCACCCCCGGCAAAATCCTCTGCTTCTCTCACGGTTTCAATATCCATTTTGGCCAGATTGTACCCCCTGCCGATGTCGATGTCATCATGATCGCGCCCAAAAGCCCCGGCCACCTGGTACGCCGCACCTACGAAGAAGGAGCGGGGGTCCCCGGCCTCATTGCCGTCCACCAGGACTTCTCCGGCAACGCCTACCAAATAGGCCTGGCCTACGCCAGAGGGATCGGCTGCACCCGGGCCGGTGTTCTTGATACCACCTTTAAAGAAGAAACCGAGACCGATTTATTTGGCGAACAAGTTGTGCTCTGCGGCGGCATGACCGAATTGGTACGCGCCGGATTCGACACATTGGTTGAAGCCGGGTACCAGCCGGAAAGCGCTTACTTCGAATGCCTGCACGAGCTCAAACTCATTGTTGATCTCATGTACGAAGGCGGCATCTCCTGGATGCGCTACTCCATTTCCGACACAGCCCAATACGGTGATATGGCTGTCGGATCCCGCATCATTACCGAAGACACTCGCCAAGAGATGAAAAAAGTGCTGGCAGAAATCCAAAACGGTCACTTCGCTAAAGAATGGCTCCTGGAAAACCAAGTCAACCGGCCCTCCTTCAATGCTATGGCCAAACGGGACGAAAACCATCCTATCGAAGGTGTCGGCAAAGAACTGCGGGGGATGATGAGTTGGTTGCCTAAGAAGAAGTAAAAGGGGAGAGTATCGCTCGCTTTCAAATGTCAGGATATCTCTGTAGTCGTCGGCTATGACATCAATGCAGCGCCGGTGATCTGTCTGGAAGGCACCTCGAACTGGGAAGCCTATGGTTCTCACGGCAAGGCTCACGATCTGATAAAAAATCGGATGGATGACTGGCGGAAAAACTCAGCCAAGCCGAACACGATCTCCATAGAAGATATGATTATGGAATCCACCCAGGCAATCAAGGATGGCCCCGCCTCGCATTGTGATAAGGGATGCCTGGAAGCACAGTTGCGTGAAGCATATAAGAACTGCGAAGGCAAAGACCTCATGCCTGCTGATGGGACAGGGAACTTCAAGCCGTGGTCGGAATTGGAAGCTGAGAAAGTTATAAAACCTAAGCCGGGGACGAACCTCTTTACTCAGAGGAAGCAATTCAGGAAGAGGAAGAGAATGGCTGGGACTCCGGGCTGAGACCGAAGGCCCAACTAATCTATTTTAGGGATGAAACCCTCGGGGAACAATGGTGTGGTGAAAGGAAGAGTGGTTGGCAGGGGACGGTGATAGGCGCGTCTCAGAAACCAGCGGGGCATATTGTCTGTGCGGAAAGAGTTGCCACATTCCCCTCAATGGCTCACAAGTGCAATGTATCTGGTAGCGGCCCAGCCTATGATGACAAACCCCTAGAAGGCGGCTTCGTCCGTGGCGCTATCGGCCACATGAAAATGATCGACGGCTGGCTGTACACCTGTACCGGGAACCGTGGCTTTGGCAAACGGCTGGGCAAAGGCGAGTGGCAGAGCTTCAGCGAACACTTTCCGATAGCTGACAACTGCGGGTTCAACGACTTTGACGCCTTTAATGAGCAGGACATCTACCTCACGGGAGGCAAGGGCGACGTGTGGCACTTCGACGGCAAGAAAGCTCACCAGATTCCGATCCCTACAAACATCGACTTCACAGCCGTCTGTTGCGGTGGCGACGGCGAGGTGTACCTTTCAGGAGGGAGAGGAAAAATCTTTCGTGGCCGCGGCGACCGCTGGGAAAGGGTCGAAAACGAGGAACCGGATAAAGACCCCTCAACCCTGCGCTTGCAAGACTTGGTGTGGTATGAGGACAAGGTGTGGGCGACCAACGATTACGGCCTGTGGGTAATCGAGAACAACATCATCAAGGAGGCGGACGTTCCCGGCTGGGTGGAGGAATGCGCGGGAGACCTGTCAGTCGGCGACGGGGTACTGCTGCTTTCCGGCATCAGCGGCGCAGTTTTCCGCGAAAACGGTGAGTGGCACAAAATTCTGCTCTTTAAAGAAATGGAAGAACTTCTTGCAGCGGAAAAAGGCCGCTGAACCTCCCCATGATCTCCTTCACCGGCGAATGGATACTGAACCAGAAATTCGCCCTCCGGGTCGTCACCTCCGGTATCTGCTGCGCCGTCGGCTACAACGCCCCGGCCTGCAAACCCCTGACAACTCCGACGGCTCCTTGCC
Organism: Peptococcaceae bacterium; assembly: GCA_009782825.1. Classification (GTDB taxonomy): domain Bacteria; phylum Bacillota; class Desulfitobacteriia; order Desulfitobacteriales; family Syntrophobotulaceae; genus WRJI01. Next base: position 8,661 of record WRII01000001.1, on the reverse strand, counting down.
GTCCCATTCCCAAGGCATGACTACAGCGTGTGCGCCACCATGACCTCGGCGGGCATCGCCTGCGCTGAGATGGCTAACTTTTGCTTAAAGAACAGATATGGTATTATTGTTGTAATTGAATACGCTTCCCAAAAGGTTGGCAGGAACAGGAATCGGAGCTTTTTCTTGATCCGGCTGAGGAAGATGAACTCCATTTGCGAGTTGGCGGCTATAGATCTGTAAAAAATAAACACGAGGAGGCAATACCTCAATGACCAAGCATAAGAGAATCCTGGGAATCGTCGGCGCCGGCAACCTGACATCATCCTTAGTACGCGGTCTAACCCAAAAAAGCCAAAACCACGACCCTTGGACTCTCTGCCTCACCGATATTGACACGGCAAAGGCCGCCCGCCTGGCCTCCGAACACAATGCCTCTGCCGTCTCTTTGCCTGACCTTGTCCAACACTCCTCTGTCATCATTCTGGCCGTAAAACCCAACAATATGCCAAGCCTGATCCGGCAGCTCGCCTGTCTCCCTCCCGGGGAAGACCCCTCTGATCAACTTCTCATCACCGTCGCCGCCGGATTAAGCCTCCACTATTATGAAACCCATCTGCCGGAAAGAGCCATCATCCGGGCTCTTCCCAACACCTCAGCTCTGGCAGGCCAATCCATGACCGGACTGGTTCGCGGCCGCTGCACCAGTGACCTCCACACCTCCCTGGCCGAAGAAATATTCCAGGCCCTGGGCAAAACCCTCTGGCTGGAAGACACAAAAATGAATGCCCTCACTGCCGTCAGCGGCAGCGGCCCCGCCTATTTCTACTATCTGGCGGAAACCATGACCCAAGCCGGACAAAGCCTCGGCCTGACCCAGGAGGAAGCCTCCTTTTTAGCCGCTCAGACCCTGATCGGAGCCGGCCGCATGCTTGAGGAAACAAAGGAAACCCCCGCCGATCTGCGGGCCAAAGTCACATCCCCCAACGGCACCACCCATGCCGCCATTGAATCTATGAAGCACAGTGGATTCCCCGAATTAATTCAGCGCGCTATGACATCTTGCCGGGATCGGGCAGATGAGATGGAGAAAGAACTGGGAAAACCATAAGAAAACACATAATTTATGGTAGAATAGTCTCAACAGACACAGTAGATTACAGAGCAGTGTATGATAGAGAAAGGGGAGGGATGAACACCTATGACTCATGAAAACAATCGAAGCAAGGGTTGCGGCTGTGGCATTGGAACCTTTGGGATCGGCAGCGTTATCGCTATGATCATCTCATTCACATCATGGCATTCAATTCCCTGGATGCTTTTTCATGGTTTCCTGGGTTGGATTTACATTATCTATTATATCCTCACATACGGCTTTTGAGTATTTCGTATACACCATAAATCTCACACTCAAGGAGACCACCCCATGCCCCTCAAACGCATCGTCCTCAAAATCGGCAGCAACAGCCTCGCCTCCCCAACAGGAGGCCTCAGCGGCGTCATTCTCGACCGCCTCGCCTATACCCTCAGCGCCTTCCGGGAAGGCGGCGCCGAATGCATCCTCGTCTCCTCAGGCGCCGTGGCTGCCGGCATGGGCGCCCTCAAAATGACCCAGCGCCCTCACGACCTCATCGGGCGTCAAGCCCTGGCCGCCGTCGGGCAGGGCATCCTCATCGAAAAATACTCGTACTTCTTTTCCAAATACGAGCAAACAGGCGCCCAAATCCTGCTTTCTCCCATGGACATTGGCGAAGCCGCCCACTATCGCAACGCCCAAAACACCATCAACAAACTTCTCAAAATGGGCGTCATCCCCATCATCAACGAAAACGACACTGTCGTCATCGACGAACTCTGCTTCGGCGACAACGACCGCCTTTCAGCCCTCGTAGCCGGTATGCTCCAAGCCGATCTTCTGATCATGCTCACAGACGTAGACGGTCTCTACACCGCCAACCCCAAAAAACACAAAGACGCCCAACATCTCGACCGGGTCGAAGACATCGCCGGCGTTAAAAAACTGGCGGACGGTCAAGGCTCCGCCATTGGCACCGGAGGCATGATCACCAAAATCAAAGCCGCTGAAATAGCAGCCAACCTGGGCGTCCCCTCCTTTGTCACCTCCTTCGAACACATTGAAAACCTGACCAGCATCCTTCAGGAGCAGTGGCCCCGGGGCACCTATTTTGTCAGCCCACCCCGCAAACTCACCGGACGCAAAGGCTGGCTGACTTACGGCGCCTTGACCTACGGCCACATTGCCATAGACGCCGGAGCCAAACGCGCCCTCAAACAAAGAGGCGCCAGCCTCCTGGCTTCAGGGATCATAGGAATTGAAGGATCCTGGGAACGCAAAGAACCCGTCCGCATTGTCGGCCCAGAAGGAGAAGAAGTGGCCCGGGGCCTGGCCGAACTCAGCAGCCAGGAAATCAACGACGTCATCGGCTTACATACCAACGAGGTTCTGCAAAGGTTCTCCGACCTCACCAGCGGGGAAGTTGTTCATTGCGATAATATGACTGTTTTTTAAAATGGAAGTATATCCGAATAAGTGTGATACATGTAGGCTTGTCGCTGATGAAACATAGAGTTTTAAAAAAACATTGCGGTGTTAAGGGGTGTTAAGGTTGACACCAACACCCATGTGTATCATAATGTGTATAAGGAGGTGTGCGCATTGCGAACCAATATCATGATTGATGACTTGATGATGCAAAAAGCAATGGAGATATCCGGCCTAAAAACAAAAAAAGAGGTTGTTGCCAAGGCCCTAAAAGAATTTATTGAACGGCACACACGTAAAGACTTAAGGGGATTACGCGGTAAAATTGAGTTTGCTGAGAATTATGATTATTTAGCATTGCGAAAGGACCGCTGATCTGATGATATTAGTAGATACATCAGTCATAATTGGATTTTTCAAAGGTCAGACTGATAATAAAACTAAGCTTTTTGAGGAAATCCTCACTCATGAAATCCCTTTTGGCATTTCAGCTTACACCTATCAGGAAGTTTTGCAAGGCGCACGCAACGAAAATGAGTATGAACTGTTGTGGAGCTATCTTTCCACACAGGCAATTTACTATTTACCGGAAAAAGCCTCAACATATGAGCAGGCTGCGCGGTTGTATTTTGACCTGCGCCGCCAAGGGGTAACGCCGCGCAGCACAATTGATATTCTTATTGCGCTTACAGCCATCGAAAATCATTTGCTGCTTTTGCACAACGACCATGATTTTGATATGATGGCTGCAAAAGTTAAAGACTTAAGGGTCTTTACATCCTTACCCATTTAAAATTCTAAGCCCTACAGGGAGGACAACACCCATGGAATTCAAGCCCGAGCTTATCACCTTGGGCCAACAGGCCAAACAACGGGCTGCGGCAGGGAGGGATAGGCCGGTGGATATACATATTCGGCGCGCCTCACCAAAAGACGCACTCGAATACGCTAAAAATCATATCGCCTGTTGGCAGGCCGCATATAAAGATATCATTTCGGACGAATACCTAAATAACATGAATGTTGATGAAATGGCTGAAAACACCCAACGAATTTTAAGCGAACCCGGCCAATATTCGTGTTACTATGTGGAACATAGCGGCAAGATGATTGGTCGGCTCGTTATGGGCAAGTGCCGTGATGAAGATAAAGCTAATGCAGGCGAGATTGCCGCGATGTACCTGCTTGGCGAATTCTGGGGTAAGGGGTATGGCCGTGAAATGATGGAATTCTCTCTTGCAGAACTCAAACGTATGGGACACGAGGAAGTGTTTCTTTGGGTGCTTGAAGCCAATAGCCGGGCAAGGCGTTTTTATGAGAAGAGGGGATTCCTTTTTGACGGTACAAAAAAAGAAATCAATATTGATACACCGTTGATTGGAATGCGATACAGCCGTAGACTGGAAGTATATCCGAAGACGAAATTTTCCATGTAAAACATCCGGTTTTCCAGGACATATTCAGGACATATTAGAGATATTCCCATGCAGGTTCTGCCAAAAACTCAAATAGGGTAAAGGAGTTCCCGGCACAATGAACGTTTTCCAGATGGCCTTCACACGTCTTCACCCTCTCGAAAGCAAAACTAAACATGACACCCTCATTGAACACGAAGCCATCAATATCCTCTGGGATTATTTAGCCTGTCTGTATAAGAACGGCCAAGTTTTACGAAGCTTCAAGCTCATCAAAACCTCCGAAAACTACTTAGCTTTTGTAACCTTGCCGGAAAATGACGCCCTGGACAGCCGCCATAACAACGCTTATGTGGCTAAGAGCCTTGCTGAGGTCAAAACCCTTTTTGCCCTCAGTATAACACCCATTGGCGAAAACTTAAATGTCATCGCCTCCTGCACCTGCCCGGAAACACCCCTCTGGTATATGCTGTACTCAGATTGGACAGATGAAGAAAGCCCTGTTGTCTGCGGCACATGCGGACACAGTGTTCCGCTTTATAACCTCCCCCGCATCCTCAATGAGGAAGAGTATTACAGCGCGCTCATGTGGAAGCAAGATTACCAAAACATCAACCGGCTCTTTATGAGCGGAGTGTCTGACCGCTCTACATACCGACAGATGAATAGCCTGGATTCCCAGCTTTCCAAAAACGGCCTGGAAATCTGCCGGGCTTTTGAATCCGCCACCGGTATTCCTTTTTACTACTATGTATACCATTATAGAAAGTACACAAAGACCCCAGCCCTCTGCCCTGTGTGCGGCACAGACTGGAAGCTGACCACAAAGACTTTTGTTGATTACAAGTGTGATACATGCGGACTTGTGGCTGACGAGGCGTAATATCGTAATATCGCAATATCATTGAAATCCCTCTGCAACAATGGTACACTCAAATGAAGAATTCTGACAAAGGAGACATGCACCATGGAATTCAAACCCGAACTCATAACCCTGGGCCAGCACGCCAAACAAGCGGCCCGCGCCCTCATGTCTGCAGGGACAGAAGGCAAAAACGCCGCCCTGCACAACATCGCCGGAACTCTAAAAGAATACGCTCAGGAAATTCTCACTGCCAATGCCGTTGACGTGAAACGGGCCGAAGAAAAAGGCCTGAAAAAGAGCCTCCTCTCCCGGCTCACCCTGACCCCCAAACAAATCGACGGCATATGTGACGGTGTGCGCGATGTTATCCAACTGCCTGACCCCGTAGGCAGGGGAGAGATGTGGACCCGGCCCAACGGCCTGCGCATTGAAAAAATCAGTGTCCCTCTCGGTGTTATCGGTATTATCTATGAAGCCCGCCCCAATGTCACTGTTGACGCCGCCGCTTTGTGCCTCAAGTCCGGCAACGCTTGCCTGCTCCGCGGCGGCAGCGAGGCCGCCGAAAGCAACAAGGTTCTCGTCCGTCTCATTGCCAAAGCCATTTCCGACGCCGGACTGCCTTCCGCCTCAGTTCAGCTTGTGCCTGCCGGAGATCGCGTCTATGCCGAACAGCTCATGCGCTTGAACGGCTATGTAGACGTCATCATCCCCCGTGGCGGCGCCGGCCTGATCCAAAGTGTCGTTACCAATGCCACTGTGCCTGTCATCGAAACCGGCGCCGGCATCTGCCACGCTTTTGTCCATCGCGATGCCGACCTGGATAAAGCTCTGGCCGTGGTCTACAACGCCAAAACCAACTACCCCAGCGTCTGCAATGCTCTGGAAACCCTGCTCGTCGATGACGCCATCGCCGCCGCCTTCCTGCCCCGCCTGGCTGACATGCTGAGTGCGGGCAGTGTGGAAATGCGTGCCTGCGCCAAGACCCGTCAACATATTCCGGCGGCCCGGCCTGCCACAGATCAAGACTGGCAGACCGAACACAATGATATGATCCTGAATATGAGAACTGTCACGGATATCGACGAAGCCCTTGATCATATTTACCAATATTCCACCAAACATTCCGAAACCATCCTGACCGAAAGCTACCCGGCAGCTCAACGCTTCCTGAAGGAAGTGGACGCCGCCGCAGTCTACGTGAACGCCTCAACCCGTTTCACCGACGGCAATCGCTTCGGCTTTGGCGCCGAGATCGGCATCAGCACCCAGAAGCTCCATGCCCGGGGCCCCATGGGGCTGCCGGAACTGACAACCAGCAAATATATGATTTATGGAGACGGTCATATCGTGTGAGCGGGCTGTTGCAAAGCGAATCATTTGGAGCAATGATGATTTTTCAATGATTTAGCAAAAGGGCAGTAGAGGCTTGAAAGATAGGGTCTTGAAAGATTTGACATATGTTCAGGTGTCCCTTACAATCTAAAGAGCATACTCAATGAGCGTGCCTTAGTTTTGATTAGGGCATGTCTGAAAACCCCATTCATCCATATTTGAGGCATTTCACAAAATCAAACCAAACAGGAGATGTTGTGCACCATGAACATTATCAGAACCACAGCCGTAGAATTAACGGCCATTCCCGCCATTGCGTACAAGCAAAAATTATACTCAGGCGGGGCCGGGATCAAGATCTATAGGCTTGACCAGGATGTTTCAACTGTTTTTACGATTGACAGAAGAACCGGGGAAGGAATCCCTTATGGGAAATATGACGCAGATCTGTTCCCGGATGAAGCTGTGAACGAAGCGTTAGAGCTGACAATAGGGCTTCCTTACACATCCCGGGGAAAATTCAAGATAAGCGTTTTTGAAGAGGCCCCGGATCAGGTGGAAGGTCAAGAGGCTGTCCAAGAGGATGTAGCTGAAACCGAGACCGAAAAGGTTGATATGGTGAACAGTGAAGAGTATAAAGCTTTGATTGACCGATATACAAATGAAAAAGGGAAAATCAATTATACATTGATGAACAAGGACTTCATACAATTTGCCAGCAGGAGCAAAGTTGTTGAAAATAGGGTTGCAGAGAAAGCTTCTTTAGAAGATATTTTGATCTTCATCGTCAAAAGCCGATCCGCACACCTGGCAGGGAAAAAAGACAGCCTCAGCGATCAAGAAACAACGGCATTAATTGAAACTTTGGATGAGATTGATCCCCGTAGTGCCTTTAAAGAGCTGACATTGCATATCCGGCGCCTGCTGGCCAAAAACAGCAGATAACAGCCTATCCTCATTTATGTTACACTCGTATTTGAAGACTCTATACCCGAGGCGAACAACAGGGCAAAAGAAGAAATGTAAGAATTTCCTACTTCCCCTTTAATGTGCTGTACAAACCGGCAAACCCGCCAAAGAGAATACCCGTTATCGGGAAGACAATCCATGCGATATGAAATCCTTGAAAGACCAGTCCCCAAACAAGAAAGATACATGTCACCAACGGCCAAACGAATGCTGCCACAGCACCTATGACTTTATCTTGGCTGCGGGCACTTGGCGCATAGTCCCCCAATCCGAGAAGTTTTTTATATGCGCTGTCCGCCATCCCTGTTCTGATGAGAATGAAGACGGCAGCTGTGATCATCCACAATAACAGAGATACAGACAAGGACTCATATGCTGGAACAAAAATATCAACCGCAATGAAGACCACCGCCGACAGCAAGATAAGCCCAACACCGGCCACAATTCCCATGATATATTTTGGCCTGCGTTCTTCATACTCCTTTGTGAGTTCGTGTTGAACACTGGCTTCCGTCTCAAATTCGCCTGACTCAATGTATTTATACTTCTCCATGCCAAGTCCAGCGTAAATAAAGAATCCCACAGCAGGAATGACAAGAAGGAGTAGGGGAATAACCGACAGGGAAGCCGCAAAATCATCGTCTCCGCCAAAAAGATCTACAAAACATACAAGACCAACCACAATCGAGGCGCCAAACAAGATCAGCGCAACGCCTACTGCTATTAGGAGAGAAGCTTTTCGAGAAATTGTCAGGAAGCTTGCAGCTTCATCGTGATGGATGATTCTTTGAGGAACTTTGGGATCTGAATTTTGGGGATTCGTTTTTGAGGTGTTGGTTTCCATCAGGTCACTTCCTTTACAAATTTATTGATCACTTCAGTGGTCACCGCCCACTCTTCGCACTTCATTTTATAGTAGCTTTTTCCTTGGCCGGTGATACGATAGTAGGTTCTGGGGCGCCCTCGGGTTTCCTTGCCTTGATAGGAGAGGAGGTATCCGTTTCGTTCCATTCTGTTGAAGGCGGAGTAGAGCGTCGTCTCTTTGATAATGTACTTCTCCTCACTGATTTCCCGAATACTTTTGGATATCTCGTATCCGTAGGAGTCCTTTTCTAAAAGCAGGCCGAGAATAATCGTATCGTTATAGCCGCGAATAATATCGCTGCTGATCACACATAACCACCTCCTTACAACACACTCATACACATACACATACACATACACATACACATAAAATACAGGCGTTTTAAATCAACTACCTCGACTATCGTAGTAATAATCTTTGGTAATAGTATACCGCGATTACTACGACAAGTAAAGTAGTTTTTTCAGCACCGCTCAATCGTCCATGAGCATTTTCTCGTCACATTTCCTGTCTGCGACTCCATAAACATCATTTAATGCAGGCCTTTGTCAGTGTTCCGCGACAGGCGTACCAATTAATTGTTGTAGCAGAATATTCCAGAACACGGGGGTGTTCCTTGAAGCCGGCCACACAGAGCGGGCGAACATTTAACGCGCTCGATTCTATGGGATTGTGCGCTTCTAAGCCGGCCCGAGTGGCCTTGTAGAGTAATCTGTCCTAACTGCCACTTGCG